>JALHTP010000420.1 GCA_022865725.1 Methyloceanibacter sp.
AAGAGAAAGCCGAACTCAAGAAGATCGGCGAGTGATCGCAGTGCCCAGGCCGCCGGCGCTTCTCGCTTTGAGGCGGGCCGAGTCGGAAGCCTGGGCGCAGCGTCGTAGCTTATGTCCGCTTTTGGCGCGAAGCGGAGATATTGCGGTCGACGCGCTCAGATCTGGGTCTTAATGATACTTGCCAGAAGCAGGTATCTAAGGCGTCTAACGCTCATTTCGCAGACCGGTGTCGCGCTCGTCGGTTCGTTACAAGTTAGGGGGTCAAATTGGACATTACCGCTCCCAAACAGCCGCTGAAAACACCGCGGCGGCGTGGCGGCTTTTTGCGGCGTCTCCTTGGTTTCGCGGTCGCGACCGGCATGACCGTATTTCTCGCCGGGGCGGGTGCTGTGGGTTTCGTGTTCTGGAAGGTCTCCCAGGACCTGCCTGACTTCGAGGGGCTCGCCAAATACGAGCCGCCCGTGTTGACGCGAGTCCATGCAGACGATGGCGAGCTCATCGCCGAGTTCTCGCGCGAGCGGCGCATTTATGTGCCGAGTACCGCCATCCCCAAGCGCCTGATCGAGGCGTTCCTCTCGGCTGAGGACAAGAGCTTCTACCAGCATGGCGGCCTTGACATCCAGGGCATCCTGCGGGCTGCCGTTACGAACCTCAGCGGCGGGCGCGGCGACCACAAGATGGGAGCCTCCACAATAACGCAGCAGGTCGCTAAGAACTTTTTGCTGTCGAGCCAGCAGACCTTCGACCGCAAGTTAAAGGAAATGATCCTTTCGGTACGAATCGAGCGCGCCTTTACCAAGGACCAAATCCTCGAGCTTTACCTGAACCAGATCTATCTCGGCAGCGGCGCGTATGGGGTGGCAGCTGCCGCGCAGGCCTATTGGAATAAGTCATTGCCGGAGCTCACGATCGCCGACTGTGCTTACCTTGCCACGCTTCCCAAGGCTCCCTCTAGCTACAGCCCTTTCAAGTCCCCTGAGCGTGCGATCGCGCGGCGAAACTGGGTCATCGACCGCATGGTCGAAAACGGCTTCGTCACCCGCGAGGATGGCGAAAAGGCCAAAGCGGAGCCACTTGGGGTCACGCAGCGTCAAGTCGGCGCCCAAGTCTTTGGTTCCGAGTTTTACGCCGAGGAGGTGCGCCGCAACCTTATCGATCTCTTCGGGGAAGATAAGCTTTACGGCGGCGGTCTTTCCGTTCGTACCCCACTCGACCCGACACTACAGCGTATCGCTCGCAAGACCTTCGTTGACGGAATGGTCGCTTACGACCATCGGCATGGATGGCGCGGCGTCGTGAAGAACATCGATGTCACCGGCGATTGGGGTAAGGCGTTCACGGCTTTCAAGGTTTGGTCGGACATTGACCCGTGGCAGCTCGCAGTGGTGCTCGAAGTGTCCAAGGACAAAGCGATTATCGGTCTGCGTCCGAAGCGGACACCGACGGGAGCTTTCGAGAAGGTGGGCGAGAAGGGCGAAATCCCGTTCAGCGAGATGCAATGGGCCCGTCCGAAGCTGAAGATCGGCATGGGCGCCTCCCCCCGCACGCCAGCCGACGTGCTCAAGCCCGGCGACGTGATCTATGTGTCTCCGCGGGAGCCGAAGGACGCCCAAGACAACACGCAAGGGCAGTGGTCGCTCCAGCAGGTGCCCGCCGTCGGGGGCGCCATCGTCGTTATGGATCCTCACACAGGCCGCGTGCTCGCGCTTGTCGGCGGCTTTAGCTTCGCGCAAAGTCAGTTCAACCGTGCGACCCAGGCGCGGCGACAGCCCGGCTCGACCCTCAAGCCGCTCATCTACACGACGGCGATCGATAACGGTTATACGCCCGCCAGCATCGTCGTGGATGGTCCCATCACGATCAACCGGGGCCCGGGCTTACCCCCGTGGCGACCCAAGAACTATGAGGCAGGCGAGGCGGCGGGCCCTTCAACCCTGCGCTTCGGCATCGAGCACTCGCGGAATCTCCTGACGGTCCGGCTCGCCAATGACATGGGCATGCCGATCATCTGCGAATATATGCGCCGCTTCGGCGTCTATGACAATCTACTGCCGCTGCTGCCCATGGCGCTCGGCGCCGGCGAGACCACGCTGCTCAAGATGGTCAAGGCCTACGCAATCATCGCCAACGGCGGTAAGGAGGTGAAGGCCACGCTGATCGATCGCATCCAGGATCGCTACGGCCGCACCATTTGGCGCCATGACGAGCGGAGTTGCGATCAATGCGCACTGACCGAGTGGAGGGGACAGGATGAGCCGGCTGTCGCGGACAATCGCAAGCAGATCATAAACCCGCTGACGTCGTATCAGGCCATCCACATCATGGAAGGCGTCGTCGAGCGGGGCACGGCACAGAAGCTGAAGGTGTTGCAAAGGCCTATCGCTGGAAAAACCGGTACCACCAATGACGAGAAAGATGCGTGGTTCATCGGCTTCACACCGGATCTCGTAGTTGGCGTTTATATGGGCTTCGACAATCCGGCGCCGCTCGGACACGGTGAGACCGGCGGCAACGTCTCCGCTCCCGTCGTGCGCGATTTCTTCAAACTCGCCCTGGCAGATCAGCCTCCCGTCCCATTCCGCGTGCCTTCCGACATCAGGCTTGTGCGCGTGAACTTGAAGACCGGGCTGCCCACCGGGCCAAACGACCCCAAAGCAATTCTGGAGGCCTTCAAACCAAACGAAGGGCCAGCGGATGCCGGGACAGCCGATGAGGCCGCTACCGGCGAGTCGGAAAGCGCTCCCGAGGAAGCTTTAGGTGAGACCCCCGCGGAGACATCGAACACCTCGGCACTCGGATCGATGGCGCCGGTGGCGCCCAAGCCGCCAGCCCCGCTCGCGGCGCAGAGTTCGCTCGCGCCAAAGAAGCCCCCGGTGGCGGACTCGGACGCACCAGCGGCTCCGAGACGCCCCCCCGCGTCAGCTTCGCAGAGCCCTTTCACCCCTGGCTTCTAGCAGCTTGAGTGTCCGCTCGCCGCGCCGTGACTGGTGCCGTGCGAATGTCCGCTTCTGGCTGTCCTTTCCGAAAATTCCATCCGGCCTAGATTCTTTCCCTGCTCTGCGGGAAACAATTCCCTGTTAGCTCGAGAAAATTCCCTGTTCAGGTGCGTAGGGAATTTTGGCGTAACCAGCTGACTTATAGTCGGAAAACCGAGCCCTCTTCCCGCCTTCGCGGCTAGATCTGCGAAATTTCCCTGTATTTTCCCGGTTAACAGGGAAAACTCCCACTGAGACGCGTTCGCTGCAGA
>JALHTP010000421.1 GCA_022865725.1 Methyloceanibacter sp.
CGGGCCTCGGCCTCATTGGCCTCACCCGCCCGTCGCAGTTCGCCTGCAAGCCGCGCTACAGCGGCTGTTGACGGATTGATGCCTTGCTCCGTGAGCTGCTTGATTGCCATCAGCCGATAGTCCTGCGTAGCGGCCCATTGCTCGCCGGCATCGACCTCTGCCATGATTGCCGCGGCAAAGCCGCCGCCGACTTTCAGCTTCAAGGCCTCCCAGCGATCGCCGAGCTGATCGATCTGACCGTGCAGGGCCTCTGTCTTGTCGATGGCCGCCTGTGTAGGGGCCAGGGAGGCGTCCACTTCCGCGGCTGCGGCTTTGATCGCTGCGCCGCCGCTCCGCAGAACCGGATCCAGCGCGGCCCAGTTCCTGCCGAGGATCTTGGCGAGGTACGCGGCCCGCTCGGTCGGAGAGCTCATGGCGTTCGTCTCGTCAGCGAGCGCGGCAATGGCCTCAAGAGAGGGAGCGAATCCATTCTTGGTTGCCAGCTGCAGGGAACCGGTGACCGTCTCCAGCGAGATGCCGTAGTCATCGGCCACCTGGATAAAGCGGCCCATCTCCTCGACGGCCATTCCAGTCGCGCCGGCCGCCTGGCTGATCGCCCGGTTATAAGCAATCGTGTCAAGGACGGACTTCTTGAGTGCCGACGCGACCCCGCCGATCACCGCGGCTGCACCAAGGCCCGCAATATTGAATCCGGTCAGGCCGCCGACCGCAGAGCCGAGGATCGACTTGAAATCTCCAAGCTGGGCCTTGGCGCCCTTGAGGCCGGTCTGCAGCTTCGAGGAATCTACCGATAGATCCGCGTGAATTGACGCGATGCGGGTGCTAATTGTGCACCTCCATGCATAGGGCACAGGCGGGGCTCACAATGCCTCGGGCGATATGCCAGCGCAGGTGAGCCCGAATAGGTCCGCCCTTTTTGCCGGCCTTCCGCCCGGCCTCGCCGGCCCGCTCCTGAGATCTGCGGGGGGAAAGAGCGCCCTTCCGACAGATATCTGGATTCAAAAATGGGTGTGTGCCGTCGGCCAAGGTCCTCTTGTGCATAGCCCGGGCGGCCGCGATTTGAACTTCCCTCGTCCCATTCCTGCCTCCCCTGCGATTGTCCTCTGGGGAGAAGGAGTTTCCATACTTGGCGTATCTGGCGAGCGCGCCCCTCCGGCTCGCATCTGATGAGAAGGCATAGGGATGGTTCCAGCGCGCGAGACCAAAGGCTTGCATCAACCTTGTCACATGCGCCTCGGGGCTCCCGCCCGGCCCAACCCATCGCCGCATGGTGCGCGCCCGCAGGTCGCTGGGCGAAACACCATTCTTGGCCGCCATCTTCCGAGTCGTTGGGACGTTCCCGGACTGATGTTCGCGGACGCGGTCGGGGTACTTGGACACCAGAGACGAACCCACGTATAGAATCACTCGCGGGTCGTGGATCAACGACAATCCATAGATGACGTGCGGCTGAGGCTTTCTCATCGCTTCCTCAAGAGAGTATTCGCGGCCTTGGCCTCTCCATCTCGAATCTGCCAGTACTCATGCAGATCGGCCATGCTCAGCGAGTCCACATAGCTCAACGCCCACCCGAACTCCTGGGCCAATTTCCAGCGCCACCATTCATGTGGCATCTCGCGCCGCTGCGTCAAGCCTACGTAGCAGCGCTTTGCGAGTTTGGGTCGGCAAGCGGCTCCCGCGCCTTGCGGAAGAATTCCCGCGTCAGCAGTCGGTAGTCCGGGTAGGACAGCGCGCCAACCTTCTCGGCACTCAGCCCGACACAGCGGCCGATCAGCTTGTCGCCCTCGTGCTCGGCTTGGGCGGGATCGAGCAATGCCCGAAATTCCGAGATCGTGATTTTGCCCAGGTCAATCACAAGATCCCGCCCATCGGACAGCGTCACATCAGGCATCACGCCCTCCAAGCGCCTTCGCTTACCAGACGCCACGCACCAACGCTCCCGATTTCTGAAAATCGCAGGTGATCTCGACCACGTCCGCATAGGGGATATTGAACTGCGCCCCCAGCGAGATGGCCGGGATGGTCCACTTGCGCTTTCCAGTCACGGTGCCTTCCGGCCCCACGATCAGCGTGCCCTCAACGCCCTCGGCCAGGGCATCCTCGAGCACGGTCCCGCCAGTCTGCGCCACGCCCGCCCAGCTCATCTGGGCATCCTTGACCGTGGACAAGTAGACCTCGTCTGCATCAGCGCCGGCCGTGGCCTTCACCAGGGCGATGCTCGGCTTCAGGGAGAAGGTGCGAAAGTCTCCCTCGAGGGTCACGGTGCTCACGCTCCCGACCCACTGTGCGTACAGGTTTTTTCCCACGTACTCTGTCATCGCTTACTCCTTATCGAGACGGCACCGATAGAGGCCGCCGCTCATGTAGGTCTTCTTCCCGGCCCGGTCAATCTCGACCAGCGCTAGCTCGTCTTCCCTTGCGATCCAGAAGTTGGTCCAGCCAGTGACCGTCAGGGCCGCGC
>JALHTP010000422.1 GCA_022865725.1 Methyloceanibacter sp.
CCGCTTCACACTCTACGCTAGGTTGTGGTTCCTCGTGAGGTGTCACCGCGTGATGTATTCTTCGGAGAACCCGCTGCTAGGAGCGGGCGCGAGGCGTGTTCAGTTGCCTCTGCGCTTTCGGGACGCCTCCAATATCCACAGTGACAGCTTGAAAACTTGCAAGGGCAAAGTGCTCTCTTGGCATTTCGCTCAAGGGAAAAATGCGCCTCGGCACACACAATAACTCAGCTTTCGTTTCGGTGAACTGAGTAGCTAGGGAGAGGAGAAAGACATGAAAATGAAGTTTGGTGTTCTGGCCGGAACCATCGTCGCTGTGATGATGGGCATTTCTGGCCAGGCAATGGCTGGTTCCGATGCGGAGCAGCTTGCGCGTATGGCGGACCCCGATCAGTGGCCAGCCCCCGGCCGGGATTTTGCGCTGACGCGCCACAGCACGTTGGCTGATATCAACACGAAGAACATCGGCAAGTTGCAGATGTCGTGGCTGCAGGGGACCAATGCCCTGCGCGGCCATGAGGGTCAGCCCCTCATCATCAAGGACGTCGGTGGCAAGACCATGCTGTTCATGGTTTCCGGCTGCCCGGCGATGTCAAACTGCAACGTGGTTCAGGCCTTGGATCTGACGGATCCGGACAACCCGAAGGGTGTCTGGAACTACGTCAAGAAGACCGATCGTGATGAGTCCGCTGTTCCGCGCGCTTGTTGCGACACCGTCCATCGCGGTGGTTCCTTTGCCGACGGCAAGTTCGTCTATGGCACTCTCGACGGTTTCGTGATTGCCCTCGACGGCCAGACCGGCAAGGAAGTCTGGGTTGTCAAATACGCCCTTCCTGAGAAGGGCGAGACCATCACCCCCGCTCCAGTGATCGCCGACGACAAGGTGATCATCGGCTTCGGTGGTGACGAGTTTGCCGCTCGCGGTCGTGTCACTGCCTTCAATCTGAAGGACGGCTCGATTGCTTGGACTTGCCACAGCACGGGTTCCGATAAGGACGTGTGTCTGACGGCAGATACCAACAAAGCCAACCCGCAATTCGGTCAGGCTGGTTCAGACCTGGGTATCAAGACCTTCCCGGGCGAGGATTGGAAGATCGGCGGCGGCGCTGCTTGGGGCTGGATGAGCTACGACCCAGAGCTCAAGATCGTCTACTACTCGACCGGCAACCCCGGTCTGTGGAGCCCTGCCTATCGTTGCCCCGACAAGACCCACGAAGAGTGCAACAACGGCGATTTCGACAACAAGTGGTCGATGACGATTTTCGGCCGCAAAGTCGATACCGGCGAGGCAGTGTTTGCCTATCAGATGACTCCCTTCGACCAGTGGGACTATGACGGCGTCAACGAGAACATCCTGACCGACATGGATGTCGACGGCAAGAAGCGTAAGGTTCTCTCCCACTTCGACCGCAATGGCTTCGCCTATGTGCTCGATCGCACTGACGGTACCCTGCTCCGCGCCAACAAATACGTGACCGTGGACTGGGCCGAGAAGATCGACATGAAGACTGGCCGTCCGGTCAAGGTGCGCGAGCATTCCCCGCTCGAGCGTGGACGCAACGTAGAAGCATGCCCGTCTGCCATGGGTGGCAAGGACCAGCAGCCTGGTGCCGTCGATCCCAAGGAGCCGAACATCTTCTACATGCCCACCAACAACTGGTGCATGGAGCTAGAGCCCCAGGAGCGCACGCACACGAACCAGGGCACGGTTTACGTGTTCGCGAACGTGTACATGTATCCTGAGAAGCAGGGCACAACCGGCAAGATCAAGAAGTTTGACGTCTTGACCGGCAAGACCCTGTGGGAGATCCCGGATCAGTATCCGAACTGGGGCGGCACCGTGGTTACCGACGGCGGCCTGATGTTCTACGGCTCGCTCGGCGGTGACTTCCGCGCGGTCGACCGGAATTCCGGTAAGATCATGTGGAGCCGTAAGCTTGGTTCCGGCATCATCGGCAACCCGGTGACCTACAAGGTCGGCGGCAAGCAGTATGTCGGCGTCTACTCCGGCATCGGCGGCTGGATCGGCGTTCCGGTTACCGCTGGTCTCGACCTGAACGACAAGTTCGGTGCCATTGGCGCCACGGCCATGACCAAGGCCGCCAACCTGGACAAGATCCCCCAGGGCGGCGAGCTGAACGTCTTCCGCGTTTACGAATAAGCGGACGGCCTTTTTAGACTAACGGCGCCCGGTGCCCTTGTGGTATCGGGCGTCATTTCCTTTATTAGGGGGGTAGAATGCCCCTTGTTCGGAGGGGTAGAGTGTGGCGAGGCTTTTTTGCCCCGCACGGTCCCCCGACCGCCAACCGAAGAAACCCGGGTCCCCCCAATGTCTTTTCGCATCCTGATGGCGTCGTTTTGCTTCGCCGGGTTCGCTTTCACCTCGCTTCCGGTGGATGCGGCAAAATCGGCTATCAAGCGAGACTTCAGCAAAGAATTCGATGAGCTCACGCCGAGCGAGCAGATCGCGATCAGGGCGGCGGCCAAGGCCGCCTACAAGGCAAAGAAGCTGGAGACGCTCAATGTCTGCGCCGATCCCGGCAACATGCCGCTCTCCAATATCAAGGAGGAGGGCTTCCAGAATAAGCTCGCGACCCTGCTTGCCGAAGCCATGGGCGCGCACGTGACCTATTCCTGGCGCCCCTTCCTCGAGCGAGGCCTGACGCGAGACACCTTCGGTCGCGACATGTGCGATGTCATGTTCGACATGCCAGCCAACTATGGATCTCTTCTGACGACCTTCCCCGTCTATCGCTCGACTTATGTTCTAGCCTACCGCAACGACAAGGGTCTTGAGCTGACCGGGCTCGACGATCCGAAGCTGAAGGATCTGAAGATCGGCGTGTTCCAGACGTCGGGCATCCGCGAGGCCCTCGCCAAGCGCGGCGTCGTCGACAATGTCTCTCTGGCGGTACAGACCCACGACGCCGATCTCATCATCGAGCATCAGCCTTGGTGGACCGTGCAACGGGCGCTCAACGGCGAGCTCGACGTCGCCGCTGTCTGGGGGCCCTTCGCCGGCTGGCTCAAGACCATGAAGAACGAGGCGCTCACCATTCTGCCGGTCAATCTCCAGGACGACCGGGTGCCGCTCGAGTTTGATCTTGCCATCGGCGTGCGCAAGACCGACGCCTTCCTGAAATACATGCTCGAGTTCGCGCTGGAGGATAAGCAGGAAGAGGTCGCCAAGATCTTGAAGGATTACGGCGTGCCGCTCGTGCAATGCAGCAAGTGCGTCGTGCCGGGCGACCTGCCGTCGCATGGCAGCTACACCACCTTGGCGCAGAAGGATTTCAAGGCGCGCCCCGACCTCGCCTCGCCTGACCAGGTGGTCACCAAGGAGAAGCTCGAAAGATGGCTCGCCGAAGGCGCTGACATCACCCAGGAGTTCAGCAATGCGGTGATCGCCGACGATCTCGATCGCGTCAAGTTTCTGGTCTCCAAGGGCGCCGATGTGAACAAGCCCGACAGCCAAGGTTGGACGCCGCTGCAAAGCGCGGCGCGGCAGCGTCGCGACGAGATGATCAAGCTGCTCATCGATCTCGGGGCCGACGTCAATCTGGGCGACCCGAAGCCGCTAGTGGCGGCGGTGATGCGTGATCATGTGCCGTCCATCAAGGTGCTGCTGGAGCACGGTGCCGAAATCAACAAGCCGGGCCAGGAGGGCTTCAGGCCCATGCCGCTTGCCATCGCCGAGTCCAAATATGAGGCGGCCAAGGCCTTGATGGAAGCCGGTGCCGATGTGAACGCACTTTCCGGTGCCGACGACCTTACGCCCTTGATGATCGCCGCGGGGCAGACCAACCCGGCGGAGGGCGCCATGTTCGTTCCCGGTAGCACGCGTCCCACCGACATCGCGCGGGGCTTGCTCGATCATGGCGCCAATGTGAATGAGCAGTCGAAGAACGGCGTCACGGCCTTGATGATCGCCGCGACTCATAACAATTCGCCCATGATCGGCTTGCTGATCGATGCCGGAGCTGACGTGAGCCTCAAGAACAGTCTCGGTCAAACGGCGGCCGACGTGGCGGCGAAGAACGGCAATTTGGAGGCCCAGCAGGCCATCATGGTGATGAGTTCGGCCAAGTCGGCGAGCGCGCCGGCCGCCGAAGGCGCCCAAGGTAGTTCAAGCCAATGAGCGTGTTTCCGTTGGGCGGAAATCTTTCGATCGCGGGGGCCACGGCGCTAGTCGTGGCCCTTTGCTTTTGTGCCCCGGCGTTTGCCGCTTCTGAGCCGGCTCAGGTCGCGGAAGCGAGCAAGGGCGGCAACGACCTCGGCGAAGCGGACGTGAACAAGGCGGTCGCAGCCACGATCGCCGAGCGCTCGAAAGACGGGGCCTTCGTGTTTCACGACACCAAGCTCGACGCCGACCTCAATCTTAACTTCGAGCAAATCAAGATCGTGCGCGGCATGGAAGGGTATGGCTGGTTCGCCAACGTCATCTTCCACGACAAGGCTGATGACAAGAAGAAGTATGCCATCGATTTTTGGTACAAGCCCGAAGGTGACAAGCTGACCCTCATGGATATCAGGGTGCAGAAGGGGCCGAAGCAGGAAGGCGACGGCTGGATCATGGTGACGCGCATGCCCGTCGCCTGGTGGTGGCTGCCGGTGTCGGAGCATCCCGGCGACGCGGAGATCACCCGCGGCTGGCAGGTGATGAGCGCGATCCACAATTACATCGCCACCCATAAGGACGATAAGGGCAACCTACAGGTCAAGGACGATAAGACCGGCGAGACGGTCCCGCTCGAATTCATCGAGATGCACCAGCCGATCCGGCATCTGAAAAAGGACGGCCATTATTTCGCCTGCACCGACTTCCGCAAGCCCGGCAGCAAGGACGAATATTATGACATCGACTTCTGGGTGAACCAGAAGGGCGGAAAGCTCAGCGTGGACGATGTCAAGATTCACAAGGTCCCCGTCCAGGAGGACGGCATCTGGACGCAAGTGCCCCGCTATACGTTCGAAGGCATGGATTTTGACGTAACCAATTGATCGGCAAGGATTAACCTAGACGGAAACTAAACTGCCGCACCGCTCGAGGGCCGCTTTCGTCGCGCTTTGGATGGCGGTATGACAGTTTCGCTTTTTCTGCCCGTGCCCGAGGGGGGAATCGACTGAACGCATCGAGCCAACAAACACGATCAGGGTAAGGAAACGAAACAGTGCGCAAAATCATCACTGGAGTTTTGACGCTTGTA
>JALHTP010000423.1 GCA_022865725.1 Methyloceanibacter sp.
CCCGCGCCGGTTGTCGCGCCGTGCGGAGTCGGCTGCGTCAATGGAGCGGCCGCTTACGCCGCTCCTCCGCCATGCGGTCAGGGCGGCTGCGGCGGCACGGCCTTCGTCTATTCTCCGAAGCGCGTCTATGCCTATTGGAAGCAGCCGGGTTACACCGCGTGCTATCCCGGGGTTGGGAATTGCTACTGGCGCAGGGACTGCTGGTACGACTCGTTTGGCCGCCGCTTCTGCAACTAGGGCGTGGACGCATAAACTGAACGAAAAATCGGATGACGACTTCGAGCCGAGGACGGACCTCAATCAGCCGGTCGGAGGCTTGCCGGTGTTGACTGCCAATTGCGCAGCGAAAGCCCGCTTGTAGGCAGGCCGCGCTTCGCCGCGGACGAGATAGGCGGCCAGGTTCGGAAATTCGTCCAGAATGCCCGAGGATTTCAGCCTGAGCAGCACCGACACCATCAAAAGGTCGCCCGCGCTGAACGCACCGTCGAGCCAGTCGGCATCACCCAAGCGAACGGAAAGTTGGTTTAGCCGGCCCCGAACGCGATCTTCCACCAGAGGAAGGCGCTCCGCATGCCAGGGCTTGTCGCCCTCGAGCAGCCTCGCGGTTCCAAGTTCAAGGATCGGCGGTTCCACCGTGTTGAGCGCGGCAAACATCCATGTGATCGCGCGCGCCCGGGCATTGGCATCGTCCGGCAGCAGGCCCGCATGGCGCTCGGCGATATGGAACACGATCGCCCCTGTCTCGAACAGGGCGAGATCGCCTTCCTCATAGGTCGGAATCTGGCCGAAAGGATGAAGCGCCCGATGCGCGGGTTCCTTCATCGCACGGAATGAAACAAGGCGAACCTCGTAGGGTTGGCCCACTTCTTCTTCTAGCGCCCAGCGAACGCGCGTATCACGCGCCAGTCCCTTGCCGCCGTCGGGTGACCGTTCAAAGGCGGTAATGGTGATGGTCATCGTGAGGCTCCTCCTTGGCCAAAATTATTGGCTGCGGGGCGGGAAGCTGCCAAGGCCAAGCTCGCCCAATGCAGCGCGACGGCGGCCGCGTTCGAGACGTTGAGGCTCGCCAGCGCGCTTTGCGTCGAGATGCGGCAGAGACGGTCGCAATGCTCGCGCGTGAGCTGCCGCAAGCCTTTGCCCTCGGCGCCGAGCACGAGCGCCAGCGGACGCTGCAAAGGCGCGGTCTCCAGCGCTTCGCTCGCTTCCTCGGCAAGCCCCACCCGCAAGAAGCCGCGCTCGCCGAGCTCCGCCAGGCTCTGCGCGAGATTCTTGACGAGGATCAGCGGCACGATGTCGAGCGCGCCGCTCGCCGCCTTGGCCAACACGCCTTGCAGCGGCGGGCTGTGCCGCTCGGTCATGACGAGGCCCGAGGCGCCGAAGGCGGCAGCGGAGCGCAAGGCCGCGCCGACATTCTGCGGGTCGGTCACCTGGTCGAGCACGAGCAGGATGGCGAGGTCGTCGACTTCGTCGAGGGTGACAGGCGGCAACGGCTCGGCTTCGAGCGCAACACCCTGATGCACCGCCTCCGCCCCCAGCAGTCTGTCGAGATCGCGTGGGCTCGCCGGCTCCGGCTTCAGCCCACGCTTGGCAAGGAGGGGGCCTAGCCGTTGCGCCGCATTGTCGGTGGCCACGCACCTCAGGACCGGCCGCTTCGGATTGGCGAGCGCGGCCTCGACAGCATGCAGGCCAAAGAGCATGACCCGGTCGGCGCCATCCTGCCGGGGGGCGTGCTTCTTCTTGCCGTGCCAGGCAGGCTTTGCGGGCTGGTTCGGCCTTTGAGTTCGGCGTCGCATGATTTAAGAGGGCTCGCTCGGGTAGAAGGAGGCGGGGACTGTAACCCGCCAGGAAGATCAGGGAATTTCGCCCTAACCTCCTGATTTACAGTTGACAGAGCTTAACGCGCTACCCATAAAATCAGCCATGGCGGACCCTGCCGGCCGACGGCGGGGCGTTTTTGCTTGGTTACACAATCAACAGTCGATCCATCTTCGCTCAAGGAGGGGTGCCCGAGTGGCTAAAGGGGACGGGCTGTAAACCCGTTGGCTATGCCTACGTAGGTTCGAATCCTA
>JALHTP010000424.1 GCA_022865725.1 Methyloceanibacter sp.
AGCACGGCGCGCTCGTCGATTGCCGGCTGCTCGCGTCCGTCTATGTGGAGCTTGTGGGCGGCCATCAGGCGCGGCTCGATTTCGCCGTGAACGGCGCGCAAGCGGGCCTGCTCGGCGGCAATGCCGAAGCCACGAGGCCGCGGCCGCGGCCGCTGGCCCCAAGGCTTAGCGCGGCCGAGATCGAAGCCCATCGCGCCTTCATCGCGACGCTCGGCGCCGAGGCGCTCTGGCTCCGTTATTGATCTCCCTCTCCCCGAGGGGGAGAGGTGAAAGAGCTGCGGCCAATGGCCTTGCTCTAGTTCTTCGTATGGGTTTGGGCGGCGCCTTGCGTCTGGGCGAGATTCTGGGTGTAGAGCCTGCCAAAATCGATCGGATCGAGCATCAGCGGCGGGAATCCACCGTCGCGGATCACGTCGGCGAGCACGCGGCGCATGAAGGGAAACAGGATCGTCGGGCAATCGACGAACAGAACCGGCTGCAGCAGATTCTGCGGAACGCCGCGCAGGCGGAACAGCCCGCCATAGATCAGCTCGACATTGTAGATGACGCCATGGTCGCTCTTGGCGTGGACCTCGAGCTGGAGCGCGACCTCGTAAGCGTCATCGCCGCGCGGCGCGGCATTCACATTGACGCCGACCTTGAGCTGCGGGTTCTGCCCCGGGCCTTGCAGCGATTGGGGCGCGCTCGGGCTCTCGAAGGAGAGATCCTTGATGTACTGGGCGAGCACGGTGAGCTGAGGCTGCGTCGCCGCGCTTGGCGGCGCCGCGTCGTCGTCCGGCGCCGCTTGCGACGGCTTCTGTGACGGGCTGTCGCCGTTGGTCTTCTTGGGCTCGGTGCCCTCTGCCTTCTTTTTCGCCATGGCCGTTTCCCGCTTCTCCTCGCGCTGGCTAACACGGGATCCACAACGGCCGCAAATTCCGCGTGAGGCGGGCGGCCTCGCTTTGATCCTTGCGGCAACAGCGAATTAAGTGCAAAGGCGTTTAGGGTTGGCTTAGGCTATGGGAATGCCTTAAGCTTCAAGGCGCGGGCAGGGGTGGGAAATTCCTGCCCCCCGGAACTAAAGGCTCCCGCTGGCAAATCTCTAGGGGCGCACCATATCCCGCCTAGAGAATTCCGCATGATCGCGGGCAAATCCATGAACGCGGGTCTTGGCAAAGCATGAGTGAAGCCTTCGACATCTACACATTACTGTTCCTGGTGCTGGCGGTGGTCATTTTCATCCGGCTGCGCAACGTGCTCGGACGGCGCACGGGCAACGAGCGTCCGCCTTACGATCCCTTCACGACGCAGGACGCCAAACGCGCCGGCGCGCCGGACGCCAACGAGCCGGTCGTGGCGCTGCCGCGCGGACGCTCCGCACGTGCGCCGGTCGAGGCGTCAGGCCCGTCCATGGAAGACATCGAGGCAAAGCTTGGGCGTCACGCCGTGAAAGACAGCCCGCTCGGACAGTCGCTCACCGCCATGATGCGTGCCGACCCCGGCTTCGATCCTGGGCATTTCCTCGATGGCGCCAAGGCCGCCTACGAGGCGATCGTCATGGCCTTTGCCGAAGGCGACGAGGCAACGCTGGAGCAGCTGCTCGGCACCGACGTGTTCGAGGGCTTTCAGCGCGCGATCCGCGAACGCGACACGCGCGGCGAGAAAGTCTTGTCCAATCTGGTCGGTATCGACAAGGCCGACATCATCGAGGCCGAGGTCAAGAACCGCACCGCCTATATCACGGTGAAATTCGTGAGCGAGATGATCTCGGTGACGCGCGACTCCGATGGCGAGGTGGTCGAGGGCGATCCGAAGAAAGTGCGCGAGGTCACCGATATCTGGACCTTCGCGCGCGACATCGCCTCGAAGAATCCGAACTGGAAGCTGGTCGCCACCGAAGCCGCCAATTAACGCAAATCTGGCCAAGCTGTTGTTGCCGCTCGCGGCAATCGTTGTCGCGATTGTACTCATCGTTTCGCGGTGCGAAGTGGAAGATCAGGCAATCAGGCTCGATCCCATCAGCTTTGCCGAGATCGAGGGTTGGGCCCGGGACGATCATGAAGCGGCTTTTGCCGCCTTGCTGAAGTCCTGCCGCAAGCGACCGGCGAGCAACCCGGCTTGCAAAGCGGCCCTGGAGCTCGGGGAAAAGATCGACCGCGACACCGCTCGCCGCTTCTTCGAGAGCAACTTTGTCCCGCATCGCGTCGCGGGGGAGCCGCCCGGCTTGGTCACCGGCTATTACGAGCCGGAGCTGAACGGCTCGCGCCAGCGAACAGGTAAGTTCCAGATTCCCGTCTATCGGCGTCCGGACGATCTCGTTCAGATGAAACCGGATCTCTTGCGTGCGTTGTTCAACGACAGCTTCAGCGTGATGCGCCGCAAAGGCGAACAGCTGGTGCCATATTACACGCGCGCGGAGATCGAGGCCGGCGCGCTCGAGGGCAGGGGGCTCGAGCTGCTCTATCTCGACGACCCGGTCGAGCTGTTTTTCATGCAGGTGCAGGGCTCGGGCCGCGTGCGGCTGACCGACGGTTCTTGGGTGCGGCTGGGGTATGCGGCCAAGAACGGCCATTCCTATACGTCGATCGGCAAGCGGCTCGCCGAACGGAAGGAAAATCGTCCCCGAAGCCTGACGATGGAGGGACTGAAGACATGGCTCAGGGCCGATCCCGCGCGCGGCCGCGGCCTCATGCAGGAGAACAAGTCTTACGTCTTCTTCCATGAGTTGCCGCAGGCGCAGACCGGTGAAGGCCCGGTCGGCGCTCAAGGCGTTACGCTTACGCCAGGGCGCAGTCTCGCCGTGGATGCTGCCTATCACTCGCTTGGAACACCGATTTTCGTCACGGCGCCGGATCTTGAGGTTGGAGGCGCGCTCTTTCGCCGGCTCATGATCGCCCAAGATGTCGGTTCGGCGATCAAAGGGCCCCAGCGCGGGGATATCTTCTTCGGCACGGGCGAGGCTGCCGGCGCGATTGCCGGAACGACCAAGGAG
>JALHTP010000425.1 GCA_022865725.1 Methyloceanibacter sp.
GAGATCATGCCCGGAACGAAGGCGAGAGGCGCCGACATCGCGCACGCCCATCCGTACGAAGCGGTTCCGCGTCAGACCATTGCGGAGTAGCGGCCGACCGAGAGCGAGTTGCAGAATTTGCCAGCGCCTCTCTGCCGGACAGGGAGTTTCCCAAGACGAAGGATGACGCATGACCACCAGACGAGAATTCCTTGAAGGGCTCCCGGCGGCCGGAATAGCTCTGGCTGCCGCTGGGGGCATTGCATTTCGCGGCGAAGCCAGCGAGAAGGAGGCCGCCCCGGGGCAGGCCGAGCCTTCCTGGCACAGCCCGTCACTGAGACTTGAGACGGCGACCGCGCCGAACGGCGCCATCACCACGCAGGCGGCGATCGACGCCAACGAGCGCTTCGGCGCGACCGAGAAGATGGCGCTGAAAGTCGCCGACGGCGTCTATCTGCTCAGCGGCTGGGGGCTTGGCCACAGCATGGCGATTGAGGCTCCAAAGGGCTGGATCATCATTGACACGGGAGACTCCACCCGCGCCGCTGCCGAGATGCGCGAGCATCTCGAAAAGGCCGTCAGCGCGAAGATCAAGGTGGCCGCCATCCTTCTCACCCACTGGCACTATGCCGACGGCACGGATGCATGGTTGGACGAAGGAGCGGAGATCTGGGGGCACGAATGGCTTGACGCCAACCGGACTGCCTCGACCGGCGTCAGCATCAAGAGCGGGTTCTATCGGGCCCGCGCCATCGCGCAGTTCGGCGTGTTCCACCCGACCGAAGGACCCGATGCGTTTCCGAATGCGATGGCGTTCACGCCCGAGAAGCTCATCGCCACGTCCAGCTACCGGCCGCCCACCCGGTTGTTCGAGAACGGCAAGAGCCTCAAGCTGACGGTCGCTGGCGAGGACATGGAAGTCGCGCCCAACCGCTCGGACACCAGCGACAGCGTCGGCTTCTACTTCCCGCGCCTCCGGACGCTCATCTCCAACTTCATGGTTCCCGGCTTTATCTTCAACGTCTATAGCCTTCGGGGCGGACCTTTCCGCAGCCCCGTGCCCTTCATCGAAGACACGCGATGGATGGAATCGAAGAATGCCGAGGTCCTGCTCGACGTTCACGGGCCGGCGGTGACCGGCGCGGACGCGGTCAAGGCGGCGATCCAGCGTTCCGCCGACCAGGTGCAATTGATCTACGACCAAACGCTGCGGATGATCGCCCGCGGTATGGACGACCGCGAGGCCGCAGAGAACGTCTATATGCCCCGGCACCAGCGCGGGGACTGGGAGACCTATGGCCAAGTCGAAAGCCATGTCCGGCAGGTCTATAACGGCACGGTCGGCTGGTTTGGCCACGATGTCTACGACATCAACCCGCTGTCGCTCCGCGAGGAGGCGGCAAGGACGGTCACGATGTCGGGAGGGGTGGATGCGGTCCACCGGGCGGCCGCCGCTGCGATCGAACAGGGCGGGATCAACAACTGGCAATGGGCTCTCAGGCTGACCTCGCTGCTGCTCCGGCTCGATCCGAAGGACGCCTCCGCTCAGAAGAGCCGCGCCGCAGCCGCCCGGGCGCTCGGGCAGGTGACGAGTTCGGCCAATGCGCGGGGCTGGTACATCACCGAAGCGCTTCAGATCGAGGGGCGGCTTTTCGCCATGGGGAAACCTGTCACGCTCGATGTCATCAGGGCCGTGCTCGGAACCCCCTCGGTCGAAGATCTCGAAGGGGCGCCGGCCGACGTGAGCCTCGAATTCCTTCGTTACATGGTTGACCCGCGCAAGGCGGAGGACAAGCGACTTGCGTTCACGCTCGGGATCGAGGGCGAGGCGGAGCTGAGGCGCGTGGAACTGCGCAACGGCGTGATCGTTGTCTCAACCGTGACCGCACCGGCGGAAACCCACATGGACCTTTCGCGCCTCGAGCTTGCGGAGTTCATCCTCGGGTTCGATACGCCCATCCGTGCGAATGGCGCGATTGCGGAGTTCGATTCGTGCCTCGACAGGAGTAACTTGCTTTCGGTCCCGGGCGGCCTGGGCGCGCAGCTCGACGATCCGCACGAGCAGGCCGAGCTCATCATGATTGGCGAGCAATAAGCAGGGCCGGGAGACCGATAAAAACATCGTATGTCCACGCGGGCACCTGCGAGTGTGACGAAGCGGCAACGGCTTGATGGGATTCCGCTTCGGACCGATACGATTGTAAGCCCCGGCGCTGGGGTTGAGCTAAGCTTAGAAAAACCAAGGAGGAACGAGTAGAGGCAAATCAGGAAGGATGACAATGAGATCACGTTTTGCGATCGCCACATTACTTCTGTTGGCCAAAGACGGCGCTGCCCATGCTCAGGTCGCAAGCGCGGAGAATCTTGCCGAGCAGCTCGCCAATCCAATCTCCAGCCTGATCAGCGTTCCTTTCCAGTACAATTACGACTGCTGCTTCGGGCCGTCCGATGCCGAGCGCCACCTGCTCAACATTCAACCGGTCTACCCGACTCAGATCAGCGCCAATTGGAACCTGATCATCCGCACCATCCTGCCGGTGATCTATCTGGAGTCCCCGGCACCTGGTTTGGACAATACGTTTGGCCTCAGCGACACGCTGCAGAGCTTCTTCTTTTCGCCGCGCAATACGCCGGGCGGTATTACCTGGGGCGTTGGGCCGGCTATCCAGTGGCCCACCGGCACCGACCCCTTGATCGACAGCGAGAAATGGGCCGCCGGCCCGACCGCGGTGATCCTGAAGCAGCAGTCGGGCTGGACGTACGGCATTCTTTCCAATCACATCTGGTCCTTTGCCGATGCCGGGGGTCCCAATATTAGGCCGGAGCTCAACCGAACCTTCCTCCAGCCCTTCCTCGCCTATACCTGGAAGGACTCCACGACGCTGACCATCAACAGCGAGTCGACCTATGACTGGACGGCGAAAGAGTGGACGGTCCCGCTCAATCTGATCGTCAGCCGCATTTATACTTTCGGCCAGCAGCCGGTGAGCCTCGCCATCGGTGGGCGCGTCTATGCCGACACCCCAGACGAAGGACCCGATTGGGGCGTCCGCACTGTTGCCACCTTCCTATTCCCGGCAGGAGGGCGCTGAGTTGGTCGCCGGAGTAGGGCTTATTCAAGCGAGATGCATGATGGCGCAATTTGGCAGACGTTTTCTCGCTCGCCCGGCCTGTTCAACTGCCGCGATTGGAAATTCGGAGTCTGTCGCCTTCAGTTCCTGAAGACAGACTATGTCCGGCCGTTCCTCTCGCAGCCAATCCACGAGGTTGGCGAGCTGCTTTTTTACGTTGTTGATATTGAAAGTGGCGACTTTCATTTTCCCCGACACGGACCGCCCTGGCGGTCACGTTATCCTGCGCCCGCCATATGGGGCTGGGGCCGCCGAATCAGCTACATCGGCTTGGATCCGGAATGTGCCTGTCCTTTCCGAAAATCATATCCGGACGTATTGGTGATGTAGCCCGGCTAGGACGGGAATAGCGGCGATCCTGCCAAACCGTTGGGCAGGCCGTTGTAGCGGTGCATCTTTCTGTAAAGCCAGATGCGTGCGCGTTTGATTGTAATATCTCGCATATGAGGAAAGAATTCGCCGCAGGTGCGCCTCGCCACAGATGGTCATATGGTCCAGGCACTCGCGACGCAGCGTGC
>JALHTP010000426.1 GCA_022865725.1 Methyloceanibacter sp.
CGACATGTTCGCGGGCGTGCTCCATCTCCGGCGCGGGCGCTTTCCGCAAGCGATCGAGAAATTCGAGGGCGCCAGCCGCATCTTCGCCGAGCGTAAAGACCCCAAGGCGCTCGTCGATGCGCTCATGGCGCTCGCCAGCACACAGATGAAAGCCGGCGATCTCAACGGCGCTCTCGCCAATTACAACAAGGCGGCAACGCTCTGCACCGAGAACGATTATGAGATCGGCCTCGCCCAGCTCTACGCCGATCTCGGCCTGTTGCTGCAAGGCCTCGGGAAGATGGGCGAGGCCGAGCAGATGCTGCTCAAGAGCTTCACCATCGCCGACCGGCACGGAGAGATCACCATCGCCTCGGTCGCGGTCGGCAATCTCGCTTTGCTGTATCGCGAGACCCAGGACCTCGACCGCGCCGAAGAGATGGTCCGCCAGGCGTTGCAGCTCGAGGGACGGATGAAGCACAAAGACGGGGTGGCCCGGGCCAATCTCAATCTCGGCACGATCCTGTTCGAAAAATCGCGCTTCGCAGAGGCGGCCGGACACTTCAATGAAAGCCTGCGCCTCTACGAGGAGCTTGGCCTGCCCGAGCACGCGGCAAACGCGGTCTATAATCTCGGCAATGCCCATCGCGCCCTGAAACAGGCCGGCGAAGCCGAGACTTGCTATCGAAAGGCCGTGCATCGCTTCTTGAGCGCCAACGACGCCACGGGTGTGGCCAAGGCCGCGGGCAATCTCGGCGCCGTCTATCTCGACAGTGGCCGCCTCGACGAAGCCGAGGACGAGTTCAACGTCGCCCTGGATGCGGCGCGGGAGGCCGGCGAGGGACGTGCGATCGCCATGCAGATGCGGAACCTCGCCGTGCTCGCGCATATGAAGGGGAAGCCCGAGCTGGCTTGCGAAGGACTGCGCCAGTCGCTGGCGCTATGCGTCGAGATCGACGCCCGCACCGAGGCGCTCGAGCTGAAAGTGCTGATGGGTCAGATCGGGTGCCAATGAGATTGGGGTGCCAATGAAAAAGCCCGAGGCGGAGCCGCCCCGGGCTTTGGCACTTTGCGATGGCGAACCGCTTAGGCGGCGCGGGTCCGCGCCTCGGCCTCGGCGGTCATCTTGTTGTGACGCGCCGTCTTGGCGAGCAAATCGTCGATCTTGGCGACGGCGCTTGCCTCGTCCAGCTTCTCGACGGCGGCAATCTCCCTGGCCATGCGGTCGAGCGCGGCCTCATAGAGCTGACGCTCGGAATAGGACTGCTCGGGCTGCGCCTCAGAGCGGTAGAGATCGCGCACCACCTCGGCGATGGAGACGAGATCGCCGGAATTGATCTTCGCCTCGTATTCCTGGGCGCGCCTGGACCACATGGTGCGCTTGACGCGCGCCTTGCCCTTGAGCGTGGCGAGCGCCCGCTTCACGGTCTTCTCTTCGGCGAGCTTGCGCATGCCGACACTGGCGAGCTTCGCGGTCGGCACTCTGAGCGTCATCTTGTCTTTCTCGAAATTGATGACGAACAGTTCGAGCTTGGCGC
>JALHTP010000427.1 GCA_022865725.1 Methyloceanibacter sp.
CGGCTAAGACAAATAATACTGTAATATCAAGTAGTTAGTTCGTGGCGGAGAGGGTGGGATTCGAACCCACGGTACGGTTACCCGTACAACGGTTTTCGAGACCGTCCCATTCGACCACTCTGGCACCTCTCCGGAGCGCTCATGTAGCTTGCCCTCGCGCCAACGGCAACCTGAACAGGCCGGAAATAGGCCGGTTTTCCTGCCGGCAGGTAATTGACTTATCGGCTTTGGCTTCTATATTGCGGCGCTCAGGCTTATCGCGGCTCGGCTGCGCGGTTACGCGCGGGTCTTTCCAGCCCAGAAATCGAACGGATAACGGACATGTTCGCGGTCATTCGCACGGGCGGCAAGCAATATCGCGTGGCGCCAAACGACATCATCGAGATCGAGAAGATCGCGGGCAAGCCCGGCGATATCATCGAGCTTGCCGAGGTGATGCTGCTTGGCGGCGATAGCCCCAAGACGGGCAATCCCACGGTCGCCGGCGCGCTGGTCGCCGCCGAGGTCATCGAGCAGAAGCGGGGCAACAAGATCATCGTCTTCAAGAAGAAGCGCCGCAAGAACTACCGCCGCAAGAACGGCCATCGTCAGTCGCTGACGGCGCTTCGCATCACCGAGATCCTGACCGACGGCAAGAAGCCGTCCAAGGTGGTCGCCAGAGCTGAGCCGAAAAAGGCGGAGAAGAAGCCCGAGTCGAAGCCCGAGGCCAAGGCAATGCCCGAGGCCAAGCCCGCCAAGAAGGAAGCCAAACCAGCGGCGAGGAAGCCGGCAGCGGAAAAGGCCTCGGCCAAGAAGCCCGCGCCCAAGCCGAAGAAGAAATAAAGGAAGCCAACGATGGCACATAAGAAAGCAGGCGGCTCATCGCGCAACGGCCGCGACTCGGTCGGCCGGCGGCTCGGGGTCAAGAAGTCGGGCGGCCAGAGCGTGCTCGCGGGCAACATCATCGTCCGCCAGCGCGGCACCAAATGGCACCCTGGCGACGGCGTCGGCATGGGCAAGGACCACACGTTGTTCGCGCTGCGCGAGGGCGACGTCGAGTACGCGACCAAGCAGAAGGGCCGCGTCTACGTCTCGGTGAAGGCTCACTAGCCTATCATTGCTCGCAGGCGCGCTTGCGCGCGTGTAGCTTCCCCTCCGTGACCATCAGAACGCCAAGGCTGCTGCTGCGTGCGCCTCTCCTTTCGGACGCAGGCCGGATCAGTCTGCTTGCCGGCGACTACGACGTGGCGAGCATGACGGGCACCATCCCGCATCCTTACAGCGAGCAGATGGCGGCCGGCTGGATCGCGAGCGCGCTCGCCGGGGAGGAGGGCATTGTGTTCGCCATTCTCAGGTCGGGTGCCCTGATCGGCTGCACCGGCTATCGCGCCTTCGGCGAAGACCATGCCGAACTCGGCTATTGGATCGGTAAGCCCTATTGGGGCATGGGCTACGCGACCGAGGCGGTCCGCGCGCTCATCCTGCATGCCTTCGAGGCGGGCGGCTTCGCCTATCTCACGGCCGGACATTTCAGCGACAATCCGGCTTCCGCGCGGATCATCGCCAAGTTCGGCTTTGCCCCGCAGGCCAAAGAGATCCGCGACTGCGCGGCGCGGGGGACGAGAGCGCATTGCGTGACCTATCGGCTCAACCGCGCTGCGGCTCTTGCCGGATTTCTCAAGGCGTAATCGAGAGGCCGGGGTTCGGTTTGCTGTCCTGTAGTGTATTGGAAAGCCGCTGGTGCTAAGCCCTTCTCATGCAGTTTCTCGATCAGGCCAAGGTTTATGTGCGCTCCGGCGACGGCGGCAACGGCGCCGTCAGCTTCCGGCGGGAGAAATATGTCGAGTTCGGCGGGCCTGACGGCGGCGGCGGGGGCAAAGGCGGCGACGTCGTCGTGGAGTGCGTGGCGAACCTGAACACGCTGCTCGACTATCGCTATCAGCAGCATTTCAAGGCCAAGAAGGGCGGCCATGGCATGGGCCAGAACCGCACCGGCGCCAAAGGGGCCGATGTGGTGCTGAAACTGCCCCCCGGCACGCAAATCTTCGAGGAGGACGGCGAGACCCTGATCGCGGATTTGACCAAGCCCGGCGACCGCATCGTGCTGTTGCGCGGGGGCAATGGCGGCTTCGGCAACACGCACTTCAAGTCCTCGACCAATCAGGCCCCGCGCCACGCCAATCCCGGCCAGCAAGGCGAGGAGATGAATATCTGGCTCCGGCTGAAGCTGATCGCCGATGCCGGCATCATCGGGCTTCCCAATGCGGGGAAGTCGACCTTTCTTGCCGCGGTCAGCGCGGCGAAGCCCAAGATCGCCGATTATCCCTTCACCACGCTCCATCCCAATCTCGGCATGGCGCGGATCGACACCACGGATTTCGTGCTGGCCGACATTCCCGGGCTGATCGAAGGCGCCCATGAAGGGGTCGGCATCGGCGACCGCTTCCTCGGCCATGTCGAGCGCACCGCCGTGCTGCTCCATCTCGTCGACGCGACGCTCGACGATCCGGCGGAAGCCTACGCCATCGTGCGGGGCGAGGTGGGCGCCTATGGCGCAGGCGTTGCGGAGAAGCCCGAGATCGTGGCGCTGTCAAAAGCGGATGCCGTGCCCAAGGACGAGATGAAGAAGAAGGCGCGTGCCTTGAAGAAGGCAGCAGGCATCACGCCGCTCATCGTTTCCGCCGCGTCCGGCGAAGGCGTGACCGAGGTTCTGCGCGCGCTCGCAAGCGAGGTGCGAGACCTGCGCGCGCAAGCCAATAAGGACGACGCGGCGCAGACGGGGGCGTTGCCGCGGGGCTGGCGCCCATGAGAGGGGAATGGACCGGCGCCAAGCGCATCGTCGTCAAGATCGGCTCCTCGCTTCTCGTCGATGCGGCCGCGGGCACGCTCCGGCAAGCCTGGCTTGAGGCGCTTGCCGATGACATCGCGGACTTGCGCAACGACGGCAAGGAGGTGGTCGTGGTCTCCTCCGGCGCCATCGCGCTCGGCCGCAACGCGCTTAAGCTGCCCAAGGGCGCGCTCAAGCTCGAGGATAGCCAGGCGGCTGCTGCCGTCGGGCAGATCGACCTCGCCCATGCTTATGAGGAGGCCTTCCGCGCCCGCTGCCTGGTCGCGGCGCAGGTGCTGCTCACCCTCGGTGACACCGAGGAGCGCAGGCGCTACCTCAATGCGCGGAGCACCATGACGACGCTGCTCAAGCTCGGCGCGGTGCCGGTCGTGAACGAGAACGACACGGTGGCGACGAGCGAGATCCGCTACGGCGACAACGACCGGCTTGCCGCGCGCGTCGCCTCGATGATGAGCGCAGACTGTCTGGTGCTGCTCTCGGATGTGGATGGTTTCTACACCGCGCCCCCCGGCTCCCGCGCCGATGCGCGCCGGCTCGAGGTGGTGACCGACATCACGCCGGAGATCGAATCCATGGCGGGCGATGTCGGCTCCGAGCTGTCGAAAGGCGGCATGGTGACCAAGATCGAGGCGGCGAAGATCGCGGTCTCCGGCGGCACGCATATGGTGATCGCCTCGGGCAAGGTGATGCATCCGCTTGGCGCGCTGGCGAAAACGGGGGAGGGCACGTGGTTCATCGCGCGCTCAGACCCGGTGACGGCGCGGAAGCGCTGGATCGCGGGAACGCTCGAGCCCAAAGGCGTCTTCACCGTCGATGACGGTGCGGCATTGGCGCTCGGCTCAGGCAAAAGCTTGTTGCCGGCCGGCGTCACGCGGGTCGAGGGAAGCTTCGAGCGGGGCGATGCGGTTCGCATCAGGAACGGCGAGGGTATCGAGCTCGGCCGCGGGCTCTCGGCCTACGACCATCAAGAGGCCAAGGCCATTATCGGGCGCAAGAGCAGTGAAATCGCCGAAATTCTCGGCTACCTTGGGCGCCCTGAGTTGATCCACCGGGACGACATGGTTTTGCAGCGGAAGAGTTGCAGTGAGCGCGATCCCAAATAGGCCAGAAGCGAGCATCGAGCCAATGATGCTCTACATGGGGCGCCGCGCGCGCGAGGCGGCGCGCGAGCTTGCGCTTGCCTCGACCGCTGCGAAGAATGCCGCGCTCGAAGCCATGGCCGCGCGGATCGAGGCGGGGGCCTCCAAGATCATCGAGGCCAACGCCCAGGAGCTCGAAGCCGCGCGTGCCAAGGGACGCGACGGCGCCTTTCTCGACCGGCTGATGCTGTATGAGGCCCGCATCGCCGCCATGGCTAAGGGCTTGCGCGAGGTCGCGGCCCTTGCCGATCCGGTCGGTCAGGTGATGGCGCGCTGGACGCGGCCGAACGGCTTGGAGATTTCGCGCGTGCGCGTGCCGCTCGGCGTGATCGGCATCATCTATGAGTC
>JALHTP010000428.1 GCA_022865725.1 Methyloceanibacter sp.
GAGAAGGTGTCGCTCGTGCCGGCGCATTGAGCTGATCTGCGAAAAGTGGGAACCGGTTTTCCGATAAGATCATGCTCCAACAAGTCCTAGCAGTCTGCTGAAAAACCCCTCGCCATGACCGAGGAGTGATGATTCAGTTTTCTATCACGAATCGATGGAGGCTGGCATGCGGGGCGCGTTTGTGGATCAGGGCGGGTTATTTTCTTACATAATGCCTGAGGCACGGGTGCCGAGGGATCATCCATTGAGAAAGATCCGAGAGCTTGTCCGCGAGGTGCTCAGCGGGCTGAACCGTAGCTTTGGGAAGCTCTATGCAAGCGAAGGGCGTCCCTCGATCCCTCCGGAGCAATTGCTGAGCGCCCTGCTGCTGCAAGTATTTTACGGCATCCGGTCGGAACGGCAGTTGATGGAACAATTGGACTACAATCTTTTGTACCGCTGGTTCGTGGGGCTGTCGCCCGACAATCCGGTCTGGGACCCGACCAGCTTCACGAAGAACCGAGACCGGCTGCAGAACGGCGAGGTGTTTACGAAGTTCATGGCCGCGCTTCTGAACCATCCGCAGGTCAAGCCGCTATTGTCGGACGAGCATTTTTCGGTGGACGGAACGCTGATCGAGGCCTGGGCATCGCAGAAGAGTTTTCGCCCCAAGGATGGCAGCGACGCCGGCGACGGTGCGAACTTCCATGGGCAGAAGCGCAAAAATGAGACGCACGCAAGCACGACCGACCCCGACAGCCGGCTTTACTGCAAGGCCGCGGGGCGGGAGGCGAAACTTTCCTATATGGGCCACGCCACCATGGAGAACCGGCATGGGCTGGCGGTAGCCGGCATGGTCACGCAGGCCAATGGCACCGCCGAGCGCCTCGCCTCGGAGATCATGCTCAAGGCCAGGAGCAAAGCCGCTGGCCGCCGCATCACGGCCGGTGAGGACAAGGCCTATGACACGGCCGATCATGTGGCCAATCTTCGCGCCAGGAACATCACACCGCATGTGACGCAGAACGATAGCCCAACCAAGACCGGCAGGCGGCGGAAAAGCGCCATCGACGCACGCACCACGCGGCACCAAGGCTATGGCATGTCGCAATCGCGCCGCGCGATGATCGAATGCATCTTCGGCTGGGGCAAGCAGCACGGCACGATGCGCAAGACCAAACATCGCGGCGTCCTTCGCGTCGCCGCCGACTTCATGCTCAATCTGATCGCTTACAACCTCATCCGCATTCCCAAACTGGTTGCGGCGTAGGGAGGAATCCGTCCAAAAAGACGTTCCGCTCCCTCGCAAGCTCTCTCAGAATCAACAAAAGCCAACACACAACGCCAAGTCGGCCGAACAGAAAATGAAAAAGAACCTGCAACTTCACGGTTTTTCAGCAGACTGCTAGTGGCTCATCTCGTGCTTCAGACGCTCCATCTCATCCTTGAGACGCAATTTTTCACGCTTCAACTCCGCGATCTTGAGGTCGTCGGCGGTTGGCCGGGCCAGTTCCTCTTCGATCTTGCGATCCAATGCACGATGCTTCTCGGATAACTCCACGATGTGTGCGTCTAGCGCCATATTCGGACCTCCAGATTCGTTGGTCTCAGGCCCTGCATTGTGTCAAATCGACAACGCTTTGTCTAATCCTGGCCTGCGGTCTCACGTCGCTCCTTGCGCCAGATCAAATAGCAGCACCTGCTGGCAAATCGCGCCAAGCTCTTGCGCGATTCCCCGTTCGCCGCGATACTTTCCGCGGTCCCGGGGGGCAGGCAGGGAGCGGGGGACGTCCATGGAGAGCGAGGAGATTCGCGAGCTCCGGGCGACCCTGCTCAGGCTCAAGCAGGAGCACCGCGACCTCGACAGCGCCATCAATGCGCTCGAAGAATCGGGCCGCGCCGACGCGCTTCAGCTCAAGCGCCTGAAGAAGAAGAAGCTCTCCCTCAAGGACGAGATCGCGCGCATCGACGATCAGCTCCTCCCAGACATCATCGCCTAGGGAGCGGACTTCCTTGCATAAGCGAGCACTGCCAAGCCCAGCAGTCCGCCGACGACTTCCAGAACCAGATAGAGGTCGAGCAATCGGCTGGCGGGGCCATCCACCACGAGGCTAATCAGCCGGCCGAAGGCGAGCGAAAGCGCAAAGAAGACGGCCCAGATCACCGCAACGCGCTGCCAGGCCGGTTTGAAGGCGGCGATGGCCCAGAAGGCGGACGCGGCGAGATAGAGGCACATGAGCGCGCGAAAAATCTGCATCTGATCCGTTCCCGCGACAGAGATATTTAGGAATTTCGGAAGCAGCGCCGCGGGCTCGATGCCGTAGCTGAGCGCGATCGGCACCAGCAAGAGGGCGACGAGCAGGAGATAGGCCCGCATCATCCCCTCGGCCCGTGTGGGGGATTGGGTCATGCCAATCATTTGCGCCAATCGTCTTCGAACGTCCAGGGTCTGTTTTGCCCCCTGGCGGACCGAAGGGAGGCGAGCTTTGCCTTGCCAAGCAAGGCCGCGTCCCTATAATCCCGCGCTTTCCGCGAGCCCGCGCCTGTCCTTCCCGAGAGCCAAGCATGAGCGCTGAGAAGCCCGTCGTCGGCATCATCATGGGCAGCCGCTCCGACTGGCCGACCTTGAAGGCTGCGGCCTCCGTCCTCGATGCGCTCAAAGTCCCTTACGAGACCAAAGTCGTATCGGCCCACCGGACGCCGAAGCGGCTCTACAGCTATGCGACGAGTGCCCGCAAGCGCGGGCTGAAGATCATCATTGCCGGCGCGGGCGGCGCCGCCCACCTTCCCGGCATGACCGCTTCCATGACCGAGCTGCCGGTGCTTGGCGTCCCCATCGAGAGCCGCGCGCTGAAAGGCCTCGACAGCCTTCTCTCCATCGCGCAGATGCCGGCCGGCGTGCCGGTCGGCACGCTGGCCATCGGCGAACCGGGCGCCACCAATGCCGGGCTGCTCGCGGCGCAGATCCTGGCGCTTAGCGATGCCCGCCTCGCCGCTCGCGTCGCCGCCTACCGCGCCGCGCAGACCGACTCCATAGCCGAGGCGCTCGAGGATAATGCCTGAGAGCCCGCTGCCTCCCGGCAGCACCATCGGCATACTCGGCGGCGGCCAGCTCGGCCGCATGCTGGCCGTGGCGGCGAGCCAGCTCGGCCTCAGATCTCATATCTACTCCGACGAAGCGGCCACTCCCGCCTTCGATGTCGCCGCCGCGCGGACCGTGGGCAGCTATGCCGACATGGACGCGCTCACGCGCTTCGCCGGCACCGTCGATGTGGTGACCTGCGAGTTCGAGAACGTGCCGGCAGAGACGCTGGAAGCCGCTGCCCGCGTGGTGCCGGTGTTTCCTCCGGTGAGGTCGTTCGCCGTCGCGCAAGACCGACTCATCGAGAAAGATTTCCTGACCTCGCTCGGCGTCCAAGTCGCCCCCTATGCGCCGGTCGACACACTTGAGGATCTGCGTGCCGCACTTGCGCGCATCAAGCCTCCGGTCCTGCTCAAGACGCGGCGGTTCGGCTATGACGGCAAGGGACAGATCTCGATCCGCGCCGCAGACGACGCTGCCGCCGCACTTGAAGCGATCGGCCAGGTGCCGGCGCTGCTCGAGGGCCTGGTCCGGTTCGAACGGGAGGTTTCGGTCATCGTGGTGCGCGGGCAGGACGGCGAGCTGCAATTCTACGACGCGGTCGAGAATGTGCATGAGAATGGCATCCTCGCCATCAGCCGCGCGCCCGCCCGCATCTCGCTAAGCGCTGGCGTCGCTGCGAAGACTATCGCCGGCAAGATCGCCGAGGCGCTCTCTCATGTGGGGGTGCTCTGCGTCGAGATGTTCGAGCGGACAGGCGAGCGGCCCGAGTTGATCGTCAACGAGATCGCGCCGCGCGTCCACAATTCGGGCCATTGGACGCTCGATGCCTGCCTCGTCAGCCAGTTCGAGAACCATGTCAGGGCGATTTGCGGCTGGCCGCTCGGCGATACGGCGCGCCACAGCGATGCGCTGATGACCAACCTGATCGGCGCGGATGCCGAGAAATGGCGCGCGTTGGCGAGCGAGGCCGGCACGTCCGTCCACCTCTACGGCAAGACCGAGGCCCGTCCGGGCCGCAAGATGGGCCATGTCACCAGGCTCTTCCCGAAGAGCTGAGTTTGCGCCTTCGAAACGCCCGTGGTTCGAGGGCCGGCCGTCATCCTGATGTGCGAGGGCGAAGCCCGAGCCTCGAAGGGCGGCCGGCCACCTCACCATGACGGGCGCACCCATCTGGACAATGTGGCCCCCTTCTGCTAGAGCAAATCCGGATGCGGGACCCTGACCGGTTTCCGGTTAGGCGATATTTGGCCTCCCGCCTCCCATCCTGAACATCACTCGGCCAAGCGGAGAGAGAAACGCGTGCAAGTCGTCGTTCGCGATAACAATGTCGATCAGGCCCTCCGGGCGCTGAAGAAGAAAATGCAGCGCGAAGGCATCTTCCGCGAGATGAAGCTCCGTAACTATTACGAGAAGCCGTCCGAGAAGCGTGCCCGCGAGAAGGCCGAGGCCATTCGCCGGGCGCGGAAGCTCGCGCGCAAGAAGGCGCAGCGCGAAGGCGGCGGTGGCGTCGGCGCGAGTGCCGCCGCGGCCAAGCCGGCGCGCGGCCCGCGCCGCTAGTACACTCAATTCGAAATTAGAAGTCTCGTAATGCCCGGACTTGATCCGGGCATCCATGCCGTTACGTCTCGGCGAGACGAAGCGCCAGTGAAATGGATTGCCGGGTCACGCCCGGCAATGACGCGGAAGGCGTAGGCTATCTGGCCTCGCCGCTCGCCGCCGCGGCGATCTCGATCTGCCGCCCTGCCTTGACCACCGGCACGGGCCGCAACGCATCGAGGAAGCCGCGCACCTTGTCCCAGGCGCCCCGGTCGAACAGATCGTTGTGACCGGCCTGCGGCACGACGACGAGGTTCTTAGGCTCGGTCGCGGCGTGGAAGACATGCCGCGCCTGGTTAAGCGGGATGATCGCATCCCGGCCGCCATGAATCATAAACAGCGGTGCCTCCACCGCGCCGATGCGATCGATGGTGCGGTACTGATCGGCCATGATCAGGCCGAGCGGGAAGCCCTTCCACATCAGCCTGCCGACATCGACGATCGAGGTGAAAGCCGCCTCCAGCACCAGCGCCTCCACATGGCGCTGTAGCGCCAGTCGCGTGGCGACCGCCGTGCCGAGCGATTCGCCATAGGCGATGATGTCGTGCGGCGCGACGCCGAGCCCGCGCAGATAATCGTAGGCGCTGACGGCGTCGGCGGCGACCCTTGCCTCGGTCGGCCGGCCACCTGAGCCGCCGTAGCGGCGATAATTCAGCATGAACACGCCGTAGCCGTCGGAGGCGATCGTCCTGATCTTGCCGGCGCGGTTGGCCACGTTGCCGCTATTGCCGGTGAAATACAGCAGCGTGGGCTTCGTTCCGCGCGCCGGCTGATGCCAGGCGATGAGCTTGGTGCCGTCAGCCGCCTTGAAGACAACCTCCTCGACACCGAGAAGACCTGCCTCCCTGGGGGCGACCCTGGTGCGGTCCGGGATGTAGATGAAATAGCGGTGAAGCAATCGCCCTACGACGACGATCAGCGCGAAAATGCCGACAAGGGCAAGAGCAAGGTTCAGCATGGTTCAAGCAATACCTTTCGAGCCGTTCCGTTCAAGCTGACAATCCAATTATCCTAACTTTCATGAATGCACCTTGAATGACGTGTTCATGGAAGCTGCAATCTTCCTTTAACCATGAGGATTGAGGGGGAGACTAGAAGGATGCGCAAGCCGGCCGATCACGAGGCGGCGAGCAGGGGCGTGGCAATCTCTATGCCGTGCGGGGTGTTAGACATGGAATCAAGCCAGAGAGAGGCGATTCTTCGTTGGCTTTGAGGCGGTTAACCAAGGAACCAGGTCACAATGACTTGGCGATTTCCTCGGTCATCTTCTTGGCGTCGCCGAGCACCATCATGGTGTTGTCGCGATAGAACAGCGGGTTGTCGATGCCGGCATAGCCCGACGCCAGCGAGCGCTTGTTGAACAGCACGGTGCCCGCCTTCCACACCTGCAACACCGGCATGCCGTAGATCGGCGACGACTTGTCGTCCTCGGCGGCCGGGTTGGTCACGTCGTTCGCCCCGATCACATAGACCACGTCGGCCTGCGGGAATTCGGAGTTGATGTCCTCGAGCTCGAACACCTCGTCGTAAGGCACATTGGCCTCGGCCAGCAGCACGTTCATATGGCCCGGCATGCGCCCCGCCACCGGGTGGATCGCATATTTGACCTCGACACCGGCTTTTTTCAGCCCGTCGGCCATCTCGCGCAAGGCGTGCTGGGCCTGCGCCACCGCCATGCCGTAGCCCGGCACGATGATGACCTTGCCGGCATTCTTCATGAGGAAGGCCGCGTCCTCGGCCGAGCCGAGCTTCACCGGCTTCTGCTCGGCGCCGTGCGCCGGGCCGGCCACCTCGCCGCCGAACCCGCCAAGAATCACGCTGATGAAGGAGCGGTTCATCGCCTTGCACATGATGTAGGAGAGGATCGCGCCCGACGACCCGACCAGCGCGCCGGTGATGATGAGCGCCGAATTGCCCAGCGTGAAGCCGATGCCGGCCGCGGCCCATCCCGAATAGGAGTTCAGCATCGAGATCACCACCGGCATGTCGGCGCCGCCGATGGGCACGATGATCAGGATGCCGAGCAGGAAGGAGAATGCCGCGATCGCCCAGAAATAGACGGCATTCTGCTCGCGGCAGAACAGCACGACGCAAGCGACCAGCGCCAGCGCCAAGCCGATATTGAGCAAATGACGCGCCGGCAGCAGGATCGGCTTGCCCGACATGCGCCCCGAAAGCTTGAGGAAGGCGATGATCGAGCCGGTGAAGGTGATGGCGCCGATGGCCGTGCCGAGCGACATCTCGACCAGGCTCGATGTGTGCATGGCGCCGGGCGCCCCGATGCCGAAGGCCTCCGGCGCGTAGAAGGCCGCCGCGGCAACAAGCACGGCGGCGAGACCGACCAGCGAATGGAAGGCCGCGACTAGCTCCGGCATGGCCGTCATCGGAATGCGCCGCGCGATCACCGCGCCGATGCCGCCGCCGATGGCGATGCCGCCCAGGATCATCGCCCAGGTCAGCGGCTCCTCGGGGCGCGCCACCGCAAGCGTGGTGAGCACGGCAATGGCCATGCCGGCCATGCCGAGATAGTTCCCCTGGCGCGAGGTCTCGGGCGACGACAGCCCGCGCAGCGCGAGGACGAAGAGGACGCCCGAAACGAGATAGAGCAGCGCGGCGAGATCTGAGCTCATTTCTTTTTCTTCTGATACATGGCGAGCATGCGCTGAGTGACGAGGAAGCCGCCGAAGATATTGACGCTGGCCATGATGAGCGCGGCGAATCCGAGCAGCTTGGCCAGGAAATGCCCTGAAGCGCCGGCCGCCTCCACGCCCTCCACCGCGACCGCGAGCAGCGCTCCCACCACGATCACCGAGGAGATGGCGTTGGTCACCGACATCAGCGGCGTGTGCAGCGCCGGCGTCACGCTCCACACCACGTAATAGCCGACGAAGATCGCGAGCACGAAGATGGAGAAGCGGAACACGAAATCGTGCCCGCCCTCGGACCCCGCCGCTCCTTGCGCGTAGGCCGTGCCGGTCAGCGCCCCCTCCGCAAGGAAAGCGAGAGCGAGGAGGAGAAGCGCGAGGCTCACTCTCCGTCCCGTCATGATTTGGCTCCCTTGGTCTGGCCCTTCGGACCGTTCTTCCCGCCGTTGCCGCCGTTGGCGACGGATTTTGGCGGCGATGCGGCGGGCGCGTGTCCCCCCTTGCCGCCGAGACGCTCGGCGATCATGGCATTCACGATGGCGCCGTCGCGAGCGATCAGCGTGCCTTTGACCAGCTCGTCCTCGAAATTGATGACGAGCGTCTTCTTCTCCTTGTCGATCAGGGCCTCGACGAAGGCTTGGAGATTGCGGGCATAGAGGCTCGACGCGTTCACCGGCACCGAGCCCGGCAGATTGAGCTTGCCAAAAATACGCACGCCTTCGTGCTCGACGATCTCGCCGGGCTTGGCCAGCTCGGCATTGCCGCCGCGCTCGACCGCCAGGTCGACGATGATCGAGCCCGGCCGCATGCTCTCGATCATCGCCTTGGAGATGAGCTTCGGCGCGGGCCGCCCGGGGATCAGCGCCGTGGTGATGACGATGTCCTGGTTCTTGACGTGCTCGGCGACCAGCGCCGCTTGTTTCTGCTTGTAGGCGTCCGACATCTCCTTGGCGTAGCCGCCGGAGGTCTCGGCCTGCTTGAACTCCTCGTCCTCGACCGCGATGAATTTCGCGCCGAGCGAGGCCACCTGCTCCTTGACGGCCGGGCGCACGTCGGTCGCCGTGACGATGGCGCCGAGCCTGCGCGCGGTGGCGATGGCCTGCAAGCCGGCAACGCCCACCCCCATGACGAAGATGCGCGCGGCCGGAACGGTGCCTGCCGCCGTCATCATCATCGGCAAAGCGCGCTCGAAGGCAGCGGCCGCGTCGACCACGGCCTTGTAGCCGGCGAGGTTAGATTGCGAGGACAGCACGTCCATGCTTTGCGCCCGGCTGATGCGCGGCATCAGCTCCATGGCGAACAGCGCGACGCCGGTCTTGGCCAGCGCATCGAGGCCTTCGGCGTCGGAGAACGGATCGAGCATGCCGATCGCCGAAGCGCCCTTCTTCATGCTCTTGACGATGTCGGGGCTAGGGCGCCTCACGGTGAGCACGATATCGGCGTCGGCGACAGCGTCGGCGTCGGACTTGGCGATCTCCGCGCCCGCTTCCTTGTATTGATCGTCGGAGAAATGCGACCTGAGCCCCGCTCCGGAGCGAACCCTAATCTTCGCTCCCGCCTTGACGAGCTTCTTGACCGTCTCGGGCGTCAGCCCGATGCGCGGCTCGTCCTGATCTTCGGCGGGCACGCCAATCGCGATCATCGTGGCTCCAAGGCTCAAGGCAGGCGCCGGGCGAGAAGGCTAGCGCCCGTGCGGACTCATGTCGAAGGTCAAAGGGGGCGGCGTAGTGACGCCGCCGTCAGGCGGGAAACCGGAAGTGGCTCAAACGACGAATATGTAGAGAAACGCCATGAGCGCGACGACGCTGACGATGGTGTAGACCGTGAGCTTGGTGAACAGTTTGTAGGTCCGGTTATGCTCCGCGTAGTCCATGGCCGGGTGGCCTTCTTTCGGATCGATCTGCATTCCACTCCCCTCTGACGCTCGCTTTATTGTTCCCTCCCCGCGCAATACCACAAAGGGCCCGCACGGGGCAATAATCGGGGCGCATTTTGGGCCAATGAACCCCCGCCATCGCCGAAACTCCGTCATACCGGCGCAAGCCTGCGCGAAGCCGGAGCTTCGCTTCGGCGAAGGCAGGAAAGCCGGTATCCAGGAGGCGCTCTTCCGCGCGGGTAATTTTCACCGAAGAAAACCAGGCTCCGTCATACCGGCGCAAGCCGGTATCCAGACAATAAGCTCTCTGCCTGTTGCGCTGGATCCCGGCTTTCGCCGGGATGACGAAACGGAGTCTATCCCCGTCTTTTCCCCGGTCTCCGAACCTGCCCTATCATGCATCCACCTCGTCC
>JALHTP010000429.1 GCA_022865725.1 Methyloceanibacter sp.
CGGAAGTCCCCGGTGAAGTCGGGAACCGGCTTTGACGCATCAAGCATCAGCGTGCCGGTAGCGTGCCCGTCATAAAGATCCATGCCGCCAAGGGTGGCATTCAGCACGCCGTCGCGGAAGGCAAGGCCGAGCGAGCTCGGTCCGAGATCGAGATGCCCCACATGCGTCTTCCGAACATTGAGATTGACGTCGGCGTCGAAGGCGGCAGGCGAGGCGACAGGCGCCGGCACGGGAGCGATCGGAGCCGCTTTCGCCACGTCCTCCGGCGCCGGCTCTGCGGTTTCGGCCGAGGGCGCTGGCGGGGTTGCATCAGCCGCCGGCCCGCCGGACTGCGCGCTCTGATTAGCATCAGGTTGTTGCGGCGAGGCTTCGCCCGGCGGCGCCTGACGCGGCACCACGCTCTCGGCTTGAGGCGGCGCGCTTGGCTCCGCCGCTTGCGGCTTGCCGTTGGCGGTGGGCGCCTTCGCCGGACCAGCCGACAGAAATGGGTTGAGGTCGAGTTTGTCGAGCGCAAGCGCCGCCCGGATATGCGGCCGCGGCGCCTGCAAGGTGACGACCGCCTGGCCTTGCCCGCTTGCATGTTCGAGCGCAAAGCGCGCGGCGCTGAAGCTGATCTCGTCCTTCTTCCAGGCGACGTGGCTGGCAAGCTCGCCATCGCCGATGGCCGTCGCCGCGGCCGGCTTCTCGCGCATCCAGGCGAGCAGCGAAGGGATCGAATGGGCCTTGGCGGATAGCTCGCCCTCGCCGGAGAAGTCAGGCCGGGTGACGACGCTGCCGTCGAACCGCGCGGCGATGGCCGGTGTCTCGAGCGCAAGCACCAGCTTCGCCGGGCGCTTCTCGCGGAGATCGGCGACCGTGGTCAGCCCGAAGCTGAAATCGACCGTCTCTCCCTTCCAGTCGAACTTGCCGGTGCCGGTCAAGGGCTCGGTGAGCGTCGGCAGGCTGAGATTTGCCGCGATATGCTCGACGCGCTTCTCGGTGCCCTTGTCGTCGTAGACAATATTGACCGTGCCGTCCTCGATGCGCACCTCTCGGAGCCTCACGTCGCGGCGCGGCTTGTCGCTTGGGGCTTTGGCTACGCTCGGACCCTTGGGCTTGTCCTCTTTCGGCCGGTCATCCTTACCGAGGCGAAGCGTCAGCACCGGGCGCTCCAGCACCACGCGCTTGGCGTCCACCTGGCGGCTCAAGAGCTCCGACAGGCTGAGATCGAGAACGAGCCGCGCCACCGAGAAATCCGCCGTGCCGGCGCGGGCCTCGGGGTCGGTGAATTTGGCGTCGGTGATAACGACATGGGGGCCTGGGGTGAAGAGGAGCGCCGTCGTGCCATTCACTTCGAGCACGCGGCCGGTCTGCTCCTTGATCCGCGAGGCGACCCTGTCGCGCACCCAATCGGCCGAGACGATGAGATTGATGGCGATGAGCGCAAGCACCGCGACACCGACGATGGCCCCGGCGATGATGGCGAGGAGCCGGGTGCGGCTGCGCTTGGCTTGATGCGCCGGGGGCTTCGGCGCCGGCGCCTTATGCTGGGCGTGAGCTGCCGGCGTCTTATGAGGCGGGTTGGTCTGCTGCATGGATCCCGGGACTTAAGTCGCCGACTTTAGCCCGAGAAATAAGGTAAGAATAGGACTTGCGCCCGGCCGCCTAGGGGCGCGCCAGGCCTCTTACCGCACCAGGATGGCGTGATTGTCCCACTGAAAATCCGAAGGCTGGCGCGACATGCCGCCGGCCGCGTCGGCCGTGGCGAGCCACCCCTCGCCGCTCGTCAGGAGAAAGCGCGCGCTGCGATGGGTGGGCGCGAGCCCGCATCCGTCGTTGAGGCCGAACGCGCCGAGATAGCGCCTTCCCGCCACATCCCAATAGGTGACGAGGCCGCCTTTCGGGGCCGAGGCC
>JALHTP010000046.1 GCA_022865725.1 Methyloceanibacter sp.
GATCCGAAGCGCCGCCGACGGCTCACCCCACGGACTTTCGATGCGCTTCTCGCGTACATTCTGCAGGCCCGGCAAATCGTAGATGCCTGAGCCGCCGATGATCCCCAGCACCGCCTTCGTCATTGCGTCCCCTCACGCGACAAGACTCATTCCCCGATGCGCATGTAAAACACGGCGTAGACCCAATGGCCATGATGCTCATCGTTGGGTTTGAAGTCGGGGCTGCGCGTATTGAGCATCCAGAGCGGCCCCTGCTGGCCGACGCCGAGCGGCTTGCCGTCGACTTCGAGCGCCAGGATCCAGTCCGACGCCTTGATGTCGTCGGGGTCGAGCCAACCGGTATAGCCGTTGAGTGCGACGAAGGTCGTTCTGACTTGCGCCGCCTCCAAATAGCCGAGCACCTCTCTGAGCAGCGGCCCGGAAAACGTCGCCGGCTTGTCGAACTCGTTGGTGGTGACCGTCACCGTCCCTTGCGGCAGCGACAACAGCGTCTCCCGATCGAAGGCAAACGCATTCTTGAAATCGGCCTTTTGCAGAGCCAGTACGCTGTCGCGTTTGGGATCGAACGGCCCGCGATTGGTCTTGCCGATCAGGCCGCTCACGGTGAGCACCGTCATGCCGCGCGGGGCTTGGGCCTCGTCCGCGGCGAGAGCCGGCAGAGTCCCGGCGACAATGAGGAGAGCGAGCAGGGCGCGCTTCATGGTCGCTCCTTATACCCTACCGGGAGCGGAGAAACCTACGCCGCGTGAGTGGCGTCGCGATGTTTGAGTCGCGCCCAGACCGCGCGCTTGGCGAGATACATGATCACCACGAAGACGAGGAGGAAGATCATCACCCGCGCGCCCAGCATGTGGCGCTCCTCGAGCTTCGGCTCCGCGGCCCACATCAGATAGGCCGAGACGTCTCTCGCATAATTGTCGACCGTGGGCTTGGTGCCGTCGGTATAGGCGACGACGCCGTCGCTCAGAGGCGGCGGCATGGCGATCTGGTGGCCCGGAAAGGCCTGATTGTAGTGCATGCCCTGAGCGACCTCGAAGCCGGACGGAGCCGCGTGGTAGCCGGTCAGCAGGGCATAGAGATAGTCGGGGCCGCCCGGCCGCGCCTTGGCGATCACCGAGAGGTCTGGCGGCAGCGCGCCGTTATTGGCCACGCGCGCCAACTGATCGTTGGCAAAGGGCGAGCGGAAGCGGTCCGAGGGCCGCGCCGGCCGCTGGAACATCTCGCCCTTCTCGTTCGGTCCGTCGGGGACCTGAACTTGCGAGGCCAGGATTCCGACGGCTTTGGGCGAGAATTCGGGACCGCCGGGCTGGCCAAGATTGCGGTAGGACAGGAGCCGCATCGAATGGCAATTCGCGCAGACCTCCTTGTAGACCTGGAAGCCGCGCTGGAGCTGGGCGTTGTCGTAGCTCCCGAACGGCGGCGTGAAGCTCCAGTCCTGGCCCGCGACCTCGGGGGCATGATTGTTGTTCGCCTCCTCGGCGAAAGCCGCGAGCGGAAGCGCGAGGCAAACAGCGAGCGCTCCGGTAAGCGCGAGCGAGGTCGTTTTCATCAGGCGACCTCCTCCGGCTTGCGCTTGCGCGGCGCCGCCGGTGCCGGCGCCGGTGCGGGCGGAACCCTCACCTTCTCCGGCCCGAGCACGGGCTCGGTGATGCTGCCCGGAAGTCCGCGCGGCCTCTCGATCAGACCGACCGCCGGCATGACCACCAGGAAGAAGGCGAAATAATACAACGTGAAGATGCGCCCGAAGACGAGATACCAGCCTTCCGGCTGCTGCGAGCCGAGATAGCCGAGCGCGAAGCAGGTCACCACGAACGCCCAGAAGAACCATTTATAGATCGGCCGGTAGCGGGTCGATCGCACCTTGGACGTGTCGAGCCACGGCACGAGGAAGAGGATCGAGATCGAGGCCATCAGCCCGGCGACGCCGAACAGCTTGTTCGGGATGGCGCGCAGAATGGCGTAGAAGGGCAGGAAATACCATTCCGGCACGATATGCGGCGGCGTCTGCAGCGGGTTGGCCGGGATGTAGTTGTCAGGATGGCTGAGCAGATTCGGCGCATAGAATACCAGGGCCGCGAACAGGAGGATGAAGGCAGCCAGCGCGAAGCCGTCCTTGATCGTGTAGTAGGGATGGAACGGTACGACGTCCTTCGCCGTCTTCACGTCGATGCCGGTGGGATTGTTGTTGCCCGGAATATGCAGCGCCCAGATATGCAGCACCACGACGCCCGAGATCAGGAACGGGAAGAGATAGTGCAAGGAATAGAGCCGGTTCAGCGTATGGCCGCCGACCGCGAAGCCGCCCCATATCCACTCTACGAGCCGCGTGCCCATCCCGGGGACCACCGAATCGAGCGATGAGAAGAGGTTGGTGATCACCGTCACCGCCCAGAAGCTCATCTGCCCCCAGACTAGCGAGTACCCCATAAAGGCCGTGGCGATCATCAGCAATAGAATGAGCACGCCGAGGATCCACAGCACCTCGCGCGGCGCCTTGTAGGAGCCGTAATAGAGACCGCGCAGCGTGTGGATGTAGACGGCGAGGAAGAACATCGAGGCGCCGACGGCATGGGAGTAGCGCAGCAGCCACCCCCAATTCACGTCGCGCATGATCTTCTCGATCGAGTCGAAAGCTCCGGTCTCGGTCGGCGCATAATGCATGGCGAGCACCACGCCGGTGGCGATCTGCGCGACCAGCATGAAGCTGAGAATGCCGCCGAAGGTCCACCAATAATTGAGATTGCGCGGCGTGGGGAAGGTCATGAACTGGTCGTGCATCAGCCGCGGGATCGGCAGCCGCGCGTCGAGCCAGCGTTCGATGCCGGTGTCCGGCTGGTAGGTGGAGGGATGCGCCATGGCCGCCTCTATCCGATCTTGAGCTTGGTGTCGGCGGTGAAGACGTAAGGCGGGATCGCCAGGTTCTGCGGCGCCGGGCCGATGCGCACGCGGCCGGCGGTGTCGTATTGCGAGCCGTGGCAGGGACAGAACCAGCCGCCGAACTCGCCCCTATAGTCGCCGACCGCCTGTCCCTTCGGAATGCAGCCGAGATGCGTGCAGATGCCGATCATCACCAGCCAGGGCTCGCGGTCCGTCGCCGCGCGGTTATCGTCGGACGCCAGCGCGTCCTCGGGAAGATTGGCGTTGCGCGCGAGCGGGTCGGGCAGATCGTCGACGGCAAAGTCCTTGGCCTTGGCGATCTCCTGATCGGTGCGGTGGCGGATGAAGATCGGCTTGCCGCGCCACATCACGGTGATGGCCTGGCCGGTCTCCACATGCGAGATGTCCACCTCCGTGGTCGACATCGACAGCGTCGACTGATCCGGGTTCATCTGGTCGAGCAGAGGCCAAAGCGCGGCCCCGGCGCCTATGGCGGCGAAGCTGCCGGCCGCGATCAGAATCACATCGCGCCGTGTCGGCTCGTCGTCGTCCATCAGTGAAGGATTCAGGGGAGTATCGTGATTGGCCACGGGCCAGAAGCTCCTAGATCAAAGGCTTGGGGAAAATTTCCCAAGCGAAACCCCATGAAACAAGGCGAGCGCGAAGCAAAAGCTTCAGCCCCCGGCCTTCTCGCCGTGCCGACCCAACGCGCCTTGAGGTTTGCCTCTCCTATGTGCCGTGACCCGGCATTCTTAGTGCCGCTTTCTTGCATCAGGCTCCGGGGTTGTCCAGGGGCCCCGACTTGGGCAAATTGGCGCACAACGCTTTCGTCAACGATTTCGGACATAGGCTGGAATTGCTTGAGCTGACTTGATCCGGGTCAAAGCCGCGCGGCGCAGGCCGCGCCATGGGATTGACCCTGCCCCGCGCCAAGCTTTAAGGCCAAGGACGATGGACCAGAAAGCGCCGCAAGAGCCCAATCTGCCCGACAGCTTCAGCCCCGCGCTGAAGGAGCGGGCGCGTGCCTGGTTCGAGCATTTGCGCGATCAGATC
>JALHTP010000430.1 GCA_022865725.1 Methyloceanibacter sp.
GATGGCGGCGAGAGCAAAGATGATGCGCATGACGTGATCCTTTACTGGTACTGACACTCGAATTCGGTACGCGAGACTTCGCCCATCTCACCGCGATACGCTTAGAAAAGCGTTAATGGCCGGACCATTTTAGAACTGGGCTGGCCCGAGACCGCCTCCGCCACAGCAAAAAGCCCGGCACGACGCCGGGCTTCTCAAGCCGGGGTCCATAGGCGCGGGGTAGGCTCCTAGCGGCCCCAAAAGGACGGCGCGGCGCCTCCCGCTCATGCGTTCGCAACTCAAGGCCAGGAGCGCCGGGGGTGGACGCAAGGAGACTAGAACTCAAACCCATTCCACCCCGGGCGAAGCGTAGATCTCCGCGCCTCGGGAATCTTTGAGCTGGATCAAAAAACGGCGAGATCTGGGGGTCGCGTCGCGGCCACCGGAGATCAGTGCGCGAGCCCTCGGGCGTCATCAGTGTCGCGACGCCTCCGGCGTCATGGGCGTCTTGAGGAAAACGGCCAGCAGCGCCGCCACGACGAGTGACACGGCGATGCCGCCGACGCAGGCCGTCCAGCCGAACCTGTCGAAGATCAGCCCGAGCACGGCGCTGCCGATCAGGCCGCCGAAGAAATAGCAGGCGAGATAAAGCCCGCTGGCCGAGCCGCGGTCCGAGGTGGCCGCGCGTCCGACGAAGCCCGTGGCGCAGGCCTGGGCGAAGAAGGTGCCGGCGCCGACCAGCACCATGCCGAGCAGCACGGCCGGCAAGCTCGCCTGAATGAGGAGGGGGAGGCCGAGAAACGCCACCAGAAGCGCGCCCCAGAAGGTGGGCCTAGTGCCGAAGCGCTTCACGGCGCGCCCGGCAAGCGGCGTGGTGGCGATGGCCGGCAGGAACACGAAATAGACGAAGCCGAGCGTCATGGCGCCGACGCCGATCGGCGGCTGCACCAGCACGAAGTTCACGAAGGTAAAGGTGCCGATGAAGGCGAACAGGATGCAGAAGCCGATGGCGAAGCTCGCCCGCAAGGACGGGTTCTTCAGGTGCATGATCCAGGCCTCGAAATGCGAGCTCATGCCGCCGCCCATGTCCTTCATGAGCGCCGTCTTCTCCACGGTGAAATAGACCAGCACCGCGCCGAGCAGGTTGAGCGCGGCGAAGAAATAGAAATTGGCGGCGAGCCCGAAATGATCGGCGACGCCCGCCGAGATCAGGCGCCCGATGAGATTGCTGGCGACGTTGCCGGTGATGTAGGCGGCAAACGCGCTGGCCGAATCGGCCGCGCTGTAATGCTCGCCGAGATAGGCAAGGGTGAGCGTGAAGGCGGCCGCCATGCACAGGCCCTGCGCCACGCGCAGCAGCGTGAAACTCGTAAGGTCCGGCGCCTGCGCGAGCAGCGCGGTCGGGATGGCAAGCACGATGAGACTGATGAGGATTCCCTTTCGCCGGTCGATCTCGCGGCTGAAATAGCCGACGGCAAGGCCCGACACCGCCATGCCCATGGTGCTGGCGTTGACGGCGAAGCCCATCGCTGCCGGCGAGACGCCGTAATGCTTCACCAGCGAAGGAAGGATGGCCTGGGTGGCGAACAGATCGACCACCGTGAGGAAGGCGGTCAGCGCGATGACGAGGAAGCGAAGGGCGGCGCCTCTAGAATGCGTGTGGGCCTCGCTGCGCGGCGTTTCGGCGGCATGGAGCGTGTCGTTCATGGCGCGGGCTCCTCGAGACGAGGCGAAAGAAAATGGATGTGACGCCCTTGGGGGGCGGGCGTCACATCCGAGGGGGGGAGGGGTTTACATGGTGTGGTCGGCCGGGTCCTTGAGCAGGTCGGAGGAAAGCAGCACCACCGTCTTGTCGCCGAGATTCTTCCACCAATGCGAGATGTCTTTCGTCTCGGCGACGACATCGCCGGCCTTGTGCGGGATCAGCACCGCGCAGTTGCTGGCGTATTCGTTGATCTCGCCTTCGATGATGTAGATGATCGCCGGCCGCTCGCCGTGGCTGTGCCAGGGCACGATGCCGCCGGGCTCGACCACCAGCTTGCGCATGCGCAGCGTGCGATCCTTGATGCCTTGCTCTTTATCGACGTCGATCATGGCGATGACCGTGTCGGTGACGCCGACCGGCTTCAGGTCCACGGGCTGGCGCACGCCGGGCTTTTTCTGATCGGCGGGGCATTCGCCGGCTTGCGCCGCGGTCACGGCGAAGCTTGCGCTGGCGATCACGCCGGCAAGCAGGACATAGCGGCCGAACCGGCCTTTCTCATTGAATGGAAGCATCTCGGTTTCACTCCTTTTGGCTGGGGCTGGGCCGAAAGGAACGGCCGCCTCGATAGCCAGGAGGATCGGCCGAAGCCGCGCGCAACGGAAATGCCGGTTGGCTTTTGACTCGATAGCCCAACGCTATTCCGCGCAGGAAATGCACCCATTCGATAGCGACACGGTATTGGCCGGACGGGGCTATCCGGCACTATCTATCAGTCGTTCGAACGGACACGAATGGCCATCCGGTCGAAGCTTTTGAACCCCCAAGGCCACCCCAAAGGAGACTTCGAACTGGGCCGCGATGATGCCCAGGCGGTCGAGCGCCGCCATTTTGCCGCGGCACAGGCCGCCCAAAGGATGCACCTCGGTCGGAATGTGGATCATGTGGCTGAAATCGTCAGGCAGATAGCTAGCCAGCAGATCGAGA
>JALHTP010000431.1 GCA_022865725.1 Methyloceanibacter sp.
GCAATAGAGGCACTCGTGCTCGGCCTGGAGCGCCACGAATTTGGTGATGGCGCCGAGGTAATTGCCGAGATGCAAATTGCCCGTGGGCTGCACGCCCGAGAAGACGCGGGTCTTGGTCTTGGTCTTTGGCATGCTCTCGCCCCTGTAGGAGCGCGGGTTATGGCGTGGGCGAGGCCGGCGCGCAAGCTTTGCGCTTGCGGAAGCGTCAGACGCAAACCCGTTCCATCTCGCGGATCTGCTCGGCGATGGCGACCGTGCGCTGGGCCATGGCAAAATGCAGCCGCTCGACCATGCGTCCCTCGACCACGATCACGCCCTTGTTCTCGTTCTCGGAGTGGCCGAAGGCGTCGATGACCTTGCGCGACCACTCGACCTCTTCGCGCGTGGGCGAGAAGATCTCGTTGCAGGGCCAGACCTGGTCCGGGTGGATCAACGTCTTGCCGTCCATGCCGAGGGTGCGGCCACGCTCGCATTCCTCGCGCAAGCCAAGCTCGTCCCTGAAGTCGTTATAGACCCCGTCGATGATGTCGAGACGGTAGGCGCGCGCGGCGACAAGGGTCATGGCGAGCCACGGCACGATGGCGAAGCGGTCATGCAGCGCGCGGGCGCGCGACTCCTTGATTAAGTCGTTGGTGCCCATGACGAGGCAGCAGAGCCGGTTCTCGGCATAAACGGCGGTAGCGGCGATGGTGCGGGCGTTGAGGATGGCCATCGGCGTCTCCATCATGGCCCAGAGCCTGATCTTCTCCGCCGCGTGCACGCCTTGCAGGATCTTGGCGGCGCTGACGATGTCGCCGGCATGCACGACCTTGGGCACGAGGATGGCGTCGGGCTCGGCCTCGCAGGCGGCGAGCAGGTCCTCGGTGCCCCAAGGCGTCTCCAGCGCGTTGACCCTGATGACGATCTCGCGCCCGCCATATCCACCGCTCTTGACGGCCGCGCAAACCTGTTCGCGGGCCAGCAGTTTGGCGTCTGGCGCCACGGCGTCCTCGAGATCGAAGATCAAGGCGTCGGCGGGAATGGCCTTGGCCTTCTGGAGCGCCCGCTCGTTGGAGCCTGGCATATAGAGCACGCTTCGGCGCGGCCGGCCTTCCATGGTCAAGCATCCCCTCGTATTTGCTGCACTGCAACATAGACGAAGGGCGGCGCTTCGCCAAATGCTCAACCAAAGCCCTGGAGCGCAGGCGATAGCGCTCTAGGTGGTGGTGTCTGTGATGAGCTCGCGAAACCGGGCGGCGCCGAACAGATGGGCCGCGCCGAGATAGGCCAGGAGGCCGATGACGACCAGGGTGCTCATGGCAGCCACTTGCGCGAACAGCCCTCGCGCCGGGTCGAACCAGGGCTCGAGGAAGTGCACCAGGGCGAAGACGACGGCGCCCATCACCACGCTTGCGGCAAGGATGCCGACGCAGCGGCGGCGGAAGGTCCGATCCAGCCTGAAGCCCTCGCGGCGCCTGAGCGTGGCCACGAGGAGGGCGACGTTGATCCATCCCGACAGCGTGGTGGCGATGGCGATGCCGGTGGCGCCGATTGCCGTGAACAGCGTCAGGCTCAGCACGATATTGGCGGCCATGGAAATGCCGGCAAAGATCATCGGCGTCTTGGTATCCTCGCGCGCAAAGAAGCTCGGATGCAGCACCTTGATCAGGACATAAGCCGGCAGGCCGAGCGAAAGCGCGGCGAGCATCGCGGCCGTGGCGTTGGTGTCGATGGAGGTGAAGGCGCCGCGCTGGAACAGCACGCGCACGATGGGCTCCGCCGCGAGGAACAGCGCTATGGCGGCGGGCATGGTCAGGAGCAGCCCGAATTCCAGCGCGCGATTCTCGCTCGTAAGCACGGCGTCATGGTCGCCGGAACGAAGCTGGTGGCTGAGCGCCGGGAGCAGCACGACGCCGATAGCGACCCCAATCACCCCCAATGGCAGCTGAAACAGGCGGTCGGCATAATAGAGCCAGGACACGACCCGGTCCTGAAGCGTGGCGATGATGGTCGAGATCACCACGGTGAGCTGGGCCATGCCGCCGGCGATGATGCCGGGTGCGGCAAGCGCCGCCAGCCGCCGCATCTCGGGGGTGAGGCGCGGCCGCTTCCAAGGCAGGCGCATCCCGATCCTGGCGGCGGCGGCGGCCACGACCAGCACCTGCAACGCCCCTGAGGCCGCAATCCCCCATGCCAGGGCTACGCCCGCCGCGCTTTGATCGGCGCTGCCCGAGGCGACAAAGGCGAGCAGCACGGCGATGAGCACGACGTTCAGCAGCGTGGGTGCGAAGGCCGCGATGGCGAAGCGGCCAAAGGCGTTGAGCACGCCGGTATAGAGCGCGACCAGCGACATGAAGACGAGATAAGGAAGCGCGATGCGCGCCAGCATGACGGCGAGCGCGAACTTCTCGGGATCGCTGGTGAAGCCAGGCGCCAGCAGGAGCATCAGCCACGGCATGCCGATCTGGGCGAGCACGGTGAAAGCGACCAGCAGGACGCTGAGGCCGGCCAGCGCCTGCCCGGCAAAGGCCCGCGCGGCCTCTGGTCCCTCGGCCTGGAGGCGCTTGGCGAAGAGCGGAATGAACGCCGAGTCGAAAGCGCCTTCGGCGAATAGCCGGCGGAACATACTGGGCACGCGGAAGGCGACGAAGAAGGCGTCGGCGACGTGGGAGGTGCCCAGCACCGCGGCAATCAGCACGTCGCGGACGAAGCCGAGCACGCGGCTCAGGATGGTGATGGAGCCGACAGTGGCAAAGCCGCGATAGAGCCTCATCAGGCTGGCAGCAACGCAGGCTCGTGGCGCGCCTGCAACGCCTTGAGCAGCCGCTCGCGGATGGCCGACTCACGGCTCTTGCTGGTGATCTTCTTGCCGGTGAGACCGGTGACGTAGAACACATCGACGGCCTTCTCGCCGAAGGTCGCGATATGGGCCGAGGCTATATCCAGATTGAGATCGGAGATCTCCCGCGTCACGTCGTAGAGCAGGCCGGGCCGGTCGAGCCCGTTGATCTCGATCACCGTGAGCGCGTCGGACAGCGTGTTGTCGATCACCACTTGCGGCTGGACGGTGAAGGCCGAGAGCCGGGGCTTCGGCTTCCGCTTGGTGGAGACCACGTCGGCGAGCCGTACCTCGCCCTTTAGGAGCCTTTCGATGGCGACGGCGATCTTGCGTGCGCGCCGCTCCTCGTCGTCGGCATGATCGAACTCGCGCTCCAGGTGAATGGTGTCGAGCGCCATGCCGTCGCGGGTGGTCGAGATCTGGGCGTCGACGATATTGGCGCCGGCGCCGGTGCAGGCGCCGGCCACCATGGCGAGGAGCCGCGGGTGGTTCGGCGCGAGTAGCGTGATCTCGGTCACGCCGCGGAAGGCGTCGGTGGCGATATGAGTGACGAGGCTCTTTTGCTGCGCTTCGGCGTCGCGGATCAGCTTGGCATGCTCGGCGATGACGTCGAGATCGGCACGCAGCCAATAAGAGGGGTAATGGCGCTCGATGAAGCGCTCGAGGTCCTGCCTCGGCCAGCCTGCCAGCTGCTCCCGCAACTCATCCTGGGCGCGGGCCACGCGCTCGCTGCGGCTGAGCGTGGTATGCCCGCCGCCGAGCAGGGGTTCGGTCTCGAAATAGAGCGTGCGCAGGAGCTGGCCCTTCCATCCGGTCCAGACGCCAGGTCCGACGGCGCGGATGTCGGCAACCGTGAGCAAAAGCAACAGTTTCAGCCGCTCCCGGCTCTGCACCAGGGCGGCAAAGTCGCGCAACGTCTTGGGATCGTTGAGGTCGCGGCTCTGCGCGAAGAGACTCATGGTGAGGTGATGCTCCACGAGCCAGGCGGCCGTCTCGGTCTCTGAAGGGTTGAGCCCCAGCCGCGGACCGAGCTCGCGGGCGATGCGCGCGCCGGCGATGGAATGGTCCTCGTCGCGGCCCTTGGCGATGTCGTGCAGAAGGGCGGCGACATAGAGCACGCGGCGGCTGTCGATGGTGCGGACGATCTCGCTCGAGACGGGGTGCTCGGAGGCGAATCGCCCGCGCTCGATGCCCGACAGGAAGCCGATGGTGCGGATCAGATGCTCGTCCACGGTGAAGTGGTGATACATGTTGAACTGCATCATCGACACCACGCGGCCGAAATCGGGAATGAAGCGGCCGAGCACGCCGGCCTCGTTCATCTTGCGCAACACGGCTTCGGGATCGCGCGAGTCGGTCAGCAGCTTCATGAACAGGCGGTTGGCGGTCGGGTTGGCGCGGAGATTGTCGTCGATCAGGCGGAAGTTCGAGCGGACCTGGCGCAGCACCTCGGGCGAGAACGCGGCACGATGCTCGTCGGCAGCCGAGAACAGGCGGATGAAGTTCACCGGGTCCTTGGCGAAGGCGTCTTTGTCGACGGCGGAGATGCGGCCGTTCTCGATGCGGAAGTCGGAAGTGCGCCTGAGCTTGGCGCGGCGCCGCCAGCTGAACGGCGCGAGCAGCGTGTCGAGGCTGGGGAGCGGCTTCAGCTGCTTCAGCTCGAGCGCCGAGCAGACGATCCCGGTCAGCTCGCCGACTTCCTTGGCGACGAGGAAATAGTGCTTCATGAAGCGCTCGACCGCGCTCAATCCGGCGTGGCCCTTATAACCCAGCCGCTCCGCCATCAGCTGCTGCACGTCGAAGCCGAGCCGCTCCTCGGGCCGCTCGGTCAGGAAATGCAGCTCGCAGCGCACGGTCCAGAGGAAGGCCTCGCAGCGGCGGAAGCTCCGATATTCGTGGAAGGTGAAGACGCCGGCTTCGACGAACTCCGCTTCCGCCTTGTCGGGATAGAGGTGCTTGGCGAGCCAATGCAGCGTGTGCAGATCGCGCAAGCCGCCTTTGCCGTCCTTGACGTTCGGCTCGACGAGATAGCGCGAGGCGCCGGAGCGGGCATGGCGGACGTTCTGCTCGGCGAGCTTCGCCTCGATGAAGGACCGCGCATTGCCTTCGAGCACTTCTTTGCGGAAGCGGTGCTGAAAATCGGCATAAAGCGGCGCGTCGCCGAGGATCAGCCGCGCGTCGAGAAGCGCGGTGCGAATGGTCATGTCGGAATGGCTGAGGCGGACGCATTGGTCGACATTGCGCGTGGCGTGGCCGACCTTGAAGCCCAGGTCCCACAGGAGATAGAGCATGTATTCGGCGACGCTCTCGCCCCAGGCGGTCTGCTTGTAGGGAAGCAGGAACAGAAGGTCGATGTCGGAGCCGGGCGCGAGCAGCCCGCGCCCATAGCCGCCTTGCGCCACGATGGCCATGCGCTCGGCGGTCGACGGATTCTCGGCGCGGTAGACGTGGTTGGTGGTGAAGTCGTAGGCGAGCTTGATCAGCGCGTCTTGAAAAGCCGACAGGCCGGCGGCGCAGGCCCGCCCGTCGCCATCCTCCTCGAGCTGCTTCTTGGCGGCGGCGTGGGCGTCGTCAACGAGCTGGCGCAGCCGCCCGAGCAGCGCCAGGCGGAGCTTCGAATCCTGACCCGAATGGGTGCGGGCAAGCTCGGAGGCCTCGTGCCGCAGAAGGTCGAGGTCGAAATAGGGCGCTTGTTTCGGTGCGGGCTGGTCCATGGCGGGCGGCTTGCGGAGTCTAGCACATGGGAGTCTTACGCCTCGCTAGCAAGCAAAGCTTTAAGGCGATAGAGGGCTTCGAGCGCTTCTTTCGGGGTCATGGCGTCGGGACTGAGCGCGGCAAGGGCCTGTTCGAGACGCGAGGCGTGGTCAGGTTTGGCGTCGGCCGCACCCTTGGCCGCCCTGAACAGCGGCAGGTCGGAGGCCAAGTCGGCCGGTTTCGGGCGCCCATCGGCCTGTTCGAGCGCGCTCAACACTTCATTGGCGCGGGTCAGCACCGGCGACGGCAGCCCGGCCAGCTTGGCCACGTGGATGCCGTAGGAACGGTCGGCGGCGCCCTGGATTACCCGATAGAGGAACACGATCTCGTCCCGCCACTCCTTCACCTCGACCGTGGCATTGGCGGCGCTTACGAGCTTGTCGGCGAGCGCCGTCAGCTCATGATAGTGGGTCGCGAACAGGACGCGGGAGCGGTTCACCTCATGCAGATATTCGAGCGCGGCCCAGGCGATCGACAGCCCATCGAAGGTCGCCGTGCCGCGGCCGATCTCGTCCAGCACGACGAAGGAGCGCGGCGTGGCCTGATTGAGGATCGAGGCGGTCTCGATCATCTCCACCATGAAGGTGGAGCGGCCCCGCGCCAGATCGTCGGCGGCGCCGACGCGGCTGAACAGGCGATCGACCACGCCGATATGGGCGTATCTCGCCGGCACGAAGGAGCCTGACTGCGCCAACACCACGATGAGCGCGTTCTGGCGGAGGAAGGTCGATTTGCCGCCCATATTGGGACCGGTCACCACGAGGATGCGCGTGCCGGCACCGTCGCCGGTGCCGAGGCTACAATCGTTGCCGACGAAGCTTACGCCGTCACTCCGCCGCAAATTCTGCTCGACCGTCGGATGACGCCCGTCCTCGACGGCGAAGACGAGGCTTCCGTCGATCTTGGGCCGCACATAGTTCTCCTCGACCGCCAGCTCGGCGAGGCCCGCGTAATGGTCGAGCTCGGCGAGAGCGGCGCTCGCCGCCGCAAGGGCGCTCTTCTCGGCCAGCACCTCTTGGGCGAGCCTGGCGAAGATTTCCAGCTCGAGCGCAAGCGCCCGGTCGGCGGCTTGGGTGATGCGCGCCTCGAGCTCGGCAAGCTCGGGCGTCGAGAAGCGCACCACATTGGCGAGCGTCTGGCGGTGGATGAAGAGCTCGACATGCGGCGGCTTGGTCAGGACCGCCCCATGCAGCGCCGTGACCTCGATGAAATAGCCGAGCACATTGTTGTGGCGGACCTTCAGCGATTTGATGCCGGTGGCTTCGGCGTAAGTCGCTTGCAGCCCGGCGATGACCTGACGGCTGCCGTCGCGCAAACTTCGATGCTCGTCGAGATCGCCGTCCGCGCCCGCGCGGATGAAGCCTCCGTCGCGCGCGTTGACGGGAAGCGTTTCGGCAAGCGCCGCCGATAGAGCCTGCTCGATAGGCGCGGGAGTGGCGGCAAGACCTTCGACAATGCCCATAAGCTCTCGCGGCAACCCGAGGGCCTCGCCGGTGTGCATGAGATGGGCGGCGAGCGCATGCGCCGAACGGATCGCCGCGCTCACGGCGCCAAGATCGCGCGGGCCGCCGCGCCCAAGCGCCAATCGCGCCAGCGCGCGGGCGAGATCGGGAGCCGCCTTCAGCTCCTCGCGCAGCAGGGCCCTCAGGCGCGGCTCATCGGCAAGGTAGGAAACCGCATCGAGACGCGCGTTCACCGCGGCAGGATCGGTCAGCGGGCTGCCGAGCCGGCTGGCAAGCTCGCGCGCGCCGGCCGCGGTGACGGTGCGGTCGATTGCGGCAAGCAGACTCCCTGCGCGGGAGCCTTGGTTCGAGCGCATCAGCTCGAGATTGGCGCGGGTGGCGGCGTCGATGATCAGGAGGCTGCCTGCGCTCTCTTTCCGCGGCGGACGCAGCAGCGGCGCTTTGCCGACCTGGGTGATCTCGACATAGACGAGCAGCCCGGCTAGCGCCGCGAGCTCGGCCTTGGTGAATTCGCCATAAGCGTCGAGCGCGGCGACCCCGAGCAGGGTCTTCAACGCCCGCTCGCCGCGTTGCGAATCGAAATGAGCGCGCGGGCAGGGCGTCAGCGCGGCACCTGCCTCCTCGATCAGACGGCGTAGGCCGGCGTCGCCCGCGAGGTCGTCGCCGGCCAGCACTTCGCCAGGCTTCAGCCGGGCAAGCTCGCCGGCAAGATCGCTCGCGCTCGCCGACGAGGCGATCAGCTCGCCGGTCGAGATGTCGAGGGAGGCGAGCGCATAGAAGTGGCCGCCGCCGCCTTTCTCGGGCGCGCGGAACAGCGCGGTAAGGAAATTGTGGGAGCGCGCGTCGAGCAAGGTCTCCTCGGTGAGCGTGCCTGGCGTCACCAGGCGCACCACATCGCGGCGCACCACGGATTTCGGCCCGCGCTTCTTCGCCTCGGCGGGGTCCTCGATCTGCTCGCAGACCGCCACCCGGTGGCCTCGGGCGATCAGGCGCTGGAGGTAATCGTCGGCGGCAACGACCGGCACGCCGCACATGGGGATGTCCAGGCCTTGATGCTTGCCGCGCTTGGTCAGCGCGATGCCGAGAGTGCGCGAGGCGATCTCGGCGTCCTCGAAGAACAGCTCGTAGAAATCGCCCATGCGGTAGAACAGGAGGCAGTCGGCATTGGCCGCCTTGATCTCCAGATATTGGGCGATCATGGGCGTGGCAGGAGAC
>JALHTP010000432.1 GCA_022865725.1 Methyloceanibacter sp.
GAAAGGGACTTTACATCGGCGTCGAACTCGTGCGCGACCGAAAGTCGAAGAAGCCGGACAGGGCCGCCGCAACCCGCGTCGTGGACATGCTCCGCGACCGCAATATCCTGGTCGGCATTGCCGGCCCCCATGGCAACGTCCTCAAGATCCGCCCGCCGCTCTGCTTCGAGCGGGACCATGCCGACCTTCTCGTCAAGACGCTTTATGACTCCCTCGCGACTCTTTCCTAGTTGGGGTACGTGTCTGGACGCCGAAAGCTGTCACGATGTTGGCACGGTGTCCCTGCGAGTCATGAGCGCCGCGCGGATCTCGTCTAGTATGGCAGGATCGTCGATGGTGGCCGGCATGTTGAAGCTCGCGCCGTCGACGATCTTCTTGATGGTGCCGCGCAGGATTTTCCCCGAGCGGGTCTTGGGCAGGCGCGCCACTGTCACCGCGGCTTTGAAGGCGGCGACGGGGCCGATCCTTTCGCGTACGAGGTCGACCACCTCTTTCTCGATCGCGGCCCCGTCGCGGTCGACGCCAGCCTTGAGCACGAGAAAGCCGATGGGCACTTCGCCTTTCACCGCATCGGCGCCACCAATCACGGCGCACTCGGCTACATCTTTGTGAGACGCCAGCACCTCCTCTATCGCGCCCGTCGACAAGCGGTGACCGGCGACATTGATGATGTCGTCGGTGCGGCCCATGATGAAAAGATAGCCGTCCGCGTCGCGAAAGCCGGCATCGGCGGTCTTGTAGTAACCCGGGAAATCCGCGAGATAGCTCGGACCGAAGCGGGCGTCGGCGTTCCACAGGTTCGGCGAACAGCCCGGCGGAAGTGGCAGCTTGATTACGATATTGCCGAGTTGACCTTCCGTGACGGGATGACCCCCATCATCGAGGACGGCCACCTCATAGCCGGGCATTGGCAGGGTCGGCGAGCCGCGCTTGACCGGGAGCCGGCCGAGACCGATCGGATTGCCGGCGATGGCCCAGCCTGTCTCCGTCTGCCACCAGTGGTCTATCACGGGCACCTTAAGGTGCTCCTCGGCCCAGAGCACGGTATCGGGATCGGCGCGCTCTCCGGCCAGGAACAGCGTGCGCAGGCTAGAAAGGTCGTAGTTGCGGATGTTGACGCCGTGCGAATCCTCCTTTTTGATCGCGCGCAGCGCTGTCGGCGCTGTAAAGAGGGCAGCAACCTTGTGCTCGCTTGCAACGCGCCAAAACGCCCCCGCGTCGGGCGTTCCGACGGGCTTGCCTTCGTAGAGGACAGTCGTATTGCCGGCCAAGAGCGGCCCATAGACGATATAGGAATGTCCAACGACCCAGCCGATGTCGGATGCGGCCCAGAACACCTCGCCCGGCTCGACCCCGTAAAGGTTCTTCATCGACCACAGCAGAGCCACCATGTGACCTCCATTGTCGCGCACGACGCCCTTGGGCGCGCCTGTGCTACCGGACGTGTAGAGGATGTAGAGCGGGTCGGTAGCCTGCACCGCGACGCACTCCGCCTTGAGACCCCGCGATTTAGCGTCCGCGACGAGCCGCGCCCAATCGTGGTCGCGACCCGCGTGCAATTGCGCGGTAGCAATCGGGCGCTGGAGGATGATGCAGCTCTCGGGCTTGTGGGCCGCAATCTCGATGGCCTTGTCGAGAAGCGGCTTGTAAGCGACGATGCGGCCCGGCTCCACACCGCACGAGCTCGACACGACCACCTTGGGCTTGGCATCGTCGAGGCGTGTGGCGAGCTCGTTGCTGGCGAAGCCGCCGAACACGACCGAGTGGATCGCACCGAGGCGAGCCGTGGCCAGCATGGCGATCACTGCCTCCGGCACCATCGGCATGTAAATGACGACGCGGTCGCCTTTCTCGATGCCGAGCCCCGCCAGAACGGCCGCAAACGCCGCCACCTCGTCGCGAAGCGCACGATAGGTGAGCGTCCGCTTGGTCTTCGTTACAGGGCTATCGTAGATGAGCGCGTCTACCGCGCCGCGTCCCGCATCCACGTGCCGGTCGAGGCAATTGTAAGCCGTGTTGCAAAGGGCCCCAGGAAACCAGCGGCCGTATTGTCCGGCGGTCGCGTCGAACAC
>JALHTP010000433.1 GCA_022865725.1 Methyloceanibacter sp.
AGTCGCCGCTCGCCTTGAAGCTGTAGATCACCGACGGCGCGGTATCGAGCAAGAGCGCAAGACGCTCGCGCGACCGGTCCTCGGCTTCCTCGGCGGCTTTACGGGTGCTGATGTCGCTCCATGAGCCCACGACTTCCGATGGCGCGCCGGCATCGTCGCGGACGAGATGCTGCTCGTCATTCACCCAGCAATAAGAGCCGTCCTTGTGCCGGAAGCGATATTCGATGACATGCTTGCCGGCCTCGAAGAGCACGTCCATCTCGGCCTCGATGCGCGGAAGATCCTGCGGGTGCACCCGCTCGCGCCGGAAATTCGGGTTCTCGAGATATTCGCTGGCGGCATAGCCGAACAGGCGCGTGATGTTTTCGCTGACAAAGGTCGGCGAGAAATCGCCCTTGGCCTCGAAGCTGTAGATCACCGCCGGCGAGGCATCGAGCAATCGGGAGAGGCGCGTGGCTGCCGCAGTTTCGACTTCAGCCAAATGCTGACGCTCTTCTTTCTCGCGCGCGCGCGTTGCGTCGGCCAAGACCATCTCGACGATATCGGCCACTTTTCCGGAATCGGTGCCGTCTCGCAGCACTTTACTAAGCGCGGCGGCAGCTTTCTCGGCGTATTTTCTGGAAGAGGTCATTAAGGGATGGTGTCGTTCGAAAGGAAAAAGCGGGCGGAACGGCTGCGAGTGTAAAGGATATTTTCGGGAGCACCGGCTTCTGTCAATGGCACGACCTGAGTTAAGCCTCGCAATTCATCTGAAGGTTTAATGAAATCCGGACGGACCTTGGCCATCAATTGGGCAGCCGCCCGCAGCCCCTCAGGCCGGCAATCGAAATCTCACGATGCTTCCAGACCCCTCCCACGCACGGAACAGCCCGGTCGCATCGCGGGCAAAGCAGAGCCCGCAATCCGACCGGGTCAGATCCACAAGGACGGACGGCGCCGATAAAGTCTGGTCTGGGCCGCGACTATAAAGGCCGCGCACGCCACCCCCGGCGTGCGCGCCTTGCCGTTCGCGACCAAGGGTGCAGGCTTATTGAGCCGGTGCTGGAGCCGGTGCCGGTGCCTCGGGCGCCGGTGCCTCAGCCGCTGGTGGCGGAGGCGGTGGCGGCGTCTCGGCTGTCGGCGCTTCCCCAGATTTCCCGAGTACGCAATTGATCAAAGTCGCATCGTACTTGCAGCCGTGATTATAGGCCTGAACCACGACAAACACGGCGGCAATCACAATCAAAATGAGAAGAATTCGCATTCGTGCACCCTCCCTACTGCGCCGGCGTAACGTATACGAACGGAGCGCAAACAAAAAGGGCCGGTGGAAGCACCGGCCCGGATTTCATTGTGTCGTCATTCTTGTCCCCCGGGGCCGGGCGAGCCCGGCGAAAGGGCCAAGGGCGCCTTTACCGGGCTACTCCTTGGGGACTTCGGGCTGCCTTTGCCGCTCGGGGCCTTGGGTGCCCCCCCGCCTTCGCTGGAGGAAGCTCTCTCCCGTCCGGCCTGAAGCCGGAGGGAGAGAGCGCCGGCCGGTTAATAATCGCGGTAACGACTGTTCCAGCGCGGTCCGTACCGGTACGAATAGCGGTTGTAATATGGGCGATACCCGTAACGGGGCCCGTACGAGTAGTTCACAACTTTGCCGCAAGCTGGGCTGGAATGGTGCCGATGAAGGACGTTGCGCCGCAGGCAAAATCCCCGACGCAGGCGATTTCTCGCCATGCATTCTTGCGGGCGGCACTCGCGCTGGCGGCGTCCCCCCTCCTCCGTTACGTGCCGGCAGAGGCCGCCGATCGTCTCGAGGTCAGCGAAGTCGCGCCCGGCATCTTCGTGCATCAGGGGCGCTACGAGCTGCAATCGCCGGAAAATCGCGGCGACATGGCCAATGC
>JALHTP010000434.1 GCA_022865725.1 Methyloceanibacter sp.
TATACTGCCTCCATCCTCTCTCTCATTCAGCCTTTCGCGCGCGACGAAGATTGGCCCGCGCCGCCCCCCGTCAACGAGACGGTGAGGGCAAAGCAACCGCTAGCCGTGGCGCCACAGGCCGCCCCTGAACAAGCGATACCGGCGCAGCAGGTCGCATTCGTCGCTCCCGTGCAGCCGAAGATCGGACGCCGCGACGAATGGGTCCAGATCGCGGGCTACACGACAATGGTCCGCGCGGGGCCGTCCGCCGCATCGCCGGTCCTGCTCGCCTACGCCGTCGGCCGGCCGCTCAGGGTGATCGCGCGCGAAGCCGGTTTCGCCCGGGTGCAGGATCTCGGCAGCGGGCAGTTCGGCTGGATCAAGGAAACCTCGCTCGCTCCGTTTACCGGAGGCTATCGCCAGCGCGAGGACGTGATCGCGGAGCCGCAATTGGTGGCCTCCGCCGCGCCGCCGCCCGCGGCGGCACACCCGGCCGCGCCGCAGGCGACGGTCGCCAAGGCGGTCGCGGTTTCCGCGAAAAGGATTCAGCCGCCCCGCAACGACGCCATCGCCGCCCGGCCCAAGAAGGACATGGTCGCGGCGATCGAGGGTGGGGATCGTGGATCTCTTGGCAAGCGGCGCGACCGGCCTCAGCGCATGGCCATGCGCGGCGACAATGCGAGCGGCAACGGCGCCAGCGGCAACAGCACGAGCTTTGCCGGTCTCTTCGGGCGGGCGTTCAGACGCCGTTGAGGCAGTGCCCGCAAGGCGCCTCGTGCGGTCAGCGCGGCTTTCGCGGCGATTTCGCCTTGCTTGCTCGTGCGGTCCGATGGGCTTCGCGCGCCCATGAAGCGAGTTCTTCCGGCTCCTCCATCAAGCGCGGGGGGACCTCCCAATAGGGCATTGCGATCGGGCTCTTGCCGGCCGGCTCATAGGTGAAAGGTCCCATGCCTTCGGCCTCGAAGGCGCGCGCAGAAACCTTGTCGGCCTTCAGGTACAAAGTATCGTCCACAAGGATGGCGAACATGACGCCGTCGGCGTAGACGCCGGCACCCCCGAACATGTTGCGGATGCTCACCGGCCCAAAATCCGCGAGCAGGTCCGTGACGAAGCCCTTGAAGCCTTCGGTCACAGCCATAGAGCACACAAAGCTCAAACCAGAGGCGAGGCGGGCTCTGCCGGATGCGGCTCGTCATGAGCGTGATGGGCGTGGTCATGCCCGTTGCCGTCATGCCCGTGTTCGTCATGGCCGTTCTTGCCATTGCCGTTAGCGACATTGCCGTTGGTCACGTGGCCATTGCCGGTCTTGGCCGCCACGCGGCGCTCGCGCTCGACGGCGGTGCGGGCCGCCACGTTCTGGGTGTAAAGGTCCATATGCTCGGAATCTTCATCGGCCACGGCCGTTAGCGCCTCGTCCATATAGAGCCTGGCGTTCGGGTCGGCCTCGACCTTGTTCAAGATGCGCGTCAAGTGCCGCCAGCGCTTGGCGACCATCGTGACCTTGCGGGCGATGTCGGCCGCGTAGCGGGCATAGAACGGAATCGGCGACTCGATCGGCAGACCCGAGCGGCGGTCGCGACGGTGCTTGATGCGGAAGATTCCCCATTGCAGCGGATGCAAGCCCTCCACCGGCA
>JALHTP010000435.1 GCA_022865725.1 Methyloceanibacter sp.
CCGAGAGTGCGCGAGGCGATCTCGGCGTCCTCGAAGAACAGCTCGTAGAAATCGCCCATGCGGTAGAACAGGAGGCAGTCGGCATTGGCCGCCTTGATCTCCAGATATTGGGCGATCATGGGCGTGGCAGGAGACGCCTCATCCTTGTGGGAGGCGCTCGGAACGGCTGTCTCCATGACGGAAACGCCCCCGGCCCTCATTCCCGTCTCGGCCATGGCCAAGGCGTAGCTTCTCGCCCTTCCCCGCACAAGGGCATGCTAGGAAAGGGCTGGGGAAAGGACTTTTCCGCCGCAATCGCGTCCTCTAGGGTGCGCCCCAATTTCACCAGGAGATTTCGCCATCGTCCGCCCTTCCAAACGCGCGCCTGACGCGCTTCGCCCCATCAGCTTCGAGCGCGCCGTATCGCGCCACGCCGAGGGGTCATGCCTCGTCCGCTTCGGCGACACCCATGTGCTCTGCACGGCAACCGCGGGCGAACCCCTGCCGCCTTGGCTCAAGGGCCAGGGGCGGGGCTGGGTTACGGCCGAATACGGCATGCTGCCGCGGGCGACCTCCGAACGGACGCGGCGTGAGGCTTCCGCCGGGAAGCAGTCGGGCCGCACGCAGGAGATCCAGCGCCTGATCGGCCGCTCGCTCCGCGCCGTCACCGACCTCACCGCGCTCGGCGAGAAGCAGATCGTGGTCGATTGCGACGTACTGCAGGCGGATGGCGGCACGCGCACCGCCTCGATCACCGGCGCCTGGGTCGCGCTGCATGACGCGGTCGCCTGGATGCAGGCGCGCAGCATGATCAAGGGCAAGGTCTTGCGCGATCACGTCGCAGCCGTCTCGTGCGGGCTGTATGGCGGCGAGGCCGTTCTCGATCTCGACTACGCCGAGGATTCCGCGGCGCAAGCCGACGCCAATTTCGTGATGACAGGGTCGGGCGGCATCGTCGAGGTACAGGGCACGGCGGAGACCGAGCCTTTCAGCCAGGAGCAGTTCGATCAGCTCATGGCGCTCGCCCGGCTCGGGATCGGCGAGTTGGTCTCGCTGCAGAAGCTGACCGTCGCTTAAGCCATGGTGGGAGAGCTCCGACGCGGCGACAAAATCGTCATTGCCACCCATAACGAAGGCAAAGCGCGCGAGCTCGCCGAGCTGTTCGCGCCGATCGGCATCGAGACCGTCTCGGCGGGAGCGCTGGGCCTGGTCGAGCCCGAAGAGACCGGCGCGAGTTTCGCCGAGAACGCCAAGATCAAGGCCGGGGCCGCGACGTCCGTCACCGGCATGCTTTCTGTCGCCGACGATTCAGGGCTCGAAGTCACGGCGCTTGGCGGCGCTCCCGGCATCCACTCGGCCCGCTGGGGCGGACCGAACAAGGATTTCGGCCTCGCCATGCAGCGCGTCAATCGCGAGCTCGAGGCGAGCGGCTCGGCCGACCGGAGCGCCAGATTCGTCTGCGCGCTCGCGCTCGGCCAGCCGAGAGGCGAGACGCTGGTGCGGATCGGCAAGATCGACGGGACGCTCGTCTGGCCGCCGCGCGGCACGCGCGGTTTCGGCTATGATCCGATCTTCGTGCCTGACGGTTATTCGGAGACGTTCGGCGAGATGGACCCCGTGGAGAAGAGCGACATCTCGCATCGCATGCGGGCCTTCCAGAAACTGATCCTGTCGACCTGGCCCTACGATGAGGACTGAGAGCGAGCCGTTCGGAGTCTACGTGCATTGGCCGTTCTGTCGCGCCAAATGCCCGTATTGCGACTTCAACAGCCACGTCCGCCATGGCGGCGTCGACGAGGCGCGGTTCCTCGCCGCTTACCTGAGCGAGCTTGCGCATTTCGCCTCGCTGGCGCCCACGCGGAGCGTCACCAGCATCTTTTTCGGCGGCGGCACGCCATCCTTGATGCGGCCCGAGACGGTCGCCGCCATCCTCGACGCCATCGCCGGACATTGGAGCCTTGAGAGCGACGCCGAGATCACGCTCGAAGCCAATCCGACCAGCGTCGAGGCGGAGAACTTCGCCGGCTACCGCGCGGCCGGGGTCAACCGGCTGTCGCTCGGCGTGCAGGCGCTCGACGACCCAAGCCTGAAGGCGCTCGGCCGGCAGCACAATGCCGAAGAAGCGCTTGCCGCGCTGGCGCTGGCCAAGCGGCATTTCGACCGCGTCTCCTTCGATCTGATCTATGCGCGGGAGGGGCAAAGCGTGCGCGCTTGGGAAGAGGAGCTACGCCGCGCACTCGATCACGCCGCCGACCACCTTTCGCTCTATCAGCTCACCATCGAGGAGGGCACGCCGTTCGCCGCCCGCCACGCCGCGGGCACTTTGCGCACGCCCAACGGGGCAGTGGCGCGCGCGCTCTATCTCCTGACCCAGGAGCTTTGCGAGGCGGCGGGGCTTCCGGCATACGAGGTCTCCAACCATGCGCGGCCGGGATCGGAATCGCGCCACAACCTTCTTTATTGGCATGGGCAGGACTATGCAGGCGTCGGCCC
>JALHTP010000436.1 GCA_022865725.1 Methyloceanibacter sp.
CGCCATCGACGCTCCGTCTTATCTCGGCGATAAGGCGGTTCTTACCGGCACCGCCAGCTACAAGGGCGACGTTTTCACGCTCAGCCAGTTTACTGCCAAGGCTGGCGACAAGACCTTGGCCGGGAGCGCCAGCTATAAAGGCAGCCTCCTGACGCTGCACCCGCTCACCTTGAATGCGAGCGGCAATGCGTTGTCGGGCTCAGTGGTCGCCGACCTTTCCGGCGCCGTTCCCGCCGTCAACGCCGCCTTCACCGGCCAGACACTGAACCTCGATACCTTGCTGGCAAAGCCCGGCGCAGCTTCGGCTTCGACTGGATCCGGCGGAGGAGGGGAGGCCGGTTGGAGCGATGCCAAAATCGATTTCTCCGGGCTCAAATCCGTCACCGCCAAGCTCAAGCTCTCGGCAGGCCAGCTCGTCTACAACAATATCAAGATCAGCCAGGCCACGCTCCAGGCCACGGTCGCGGGCGGCAAGCTCAACGCCTCGCTCCCGAATTTCAAGCTCTATGAAGGCGCGGGCGCTTTGGCGCTCGATGTGGATGCGAGCGGCAAGATGCCGACGCAGAGGATCCGGTTGTCGCTGGCGAGCTTCGCCGCCTATCCCTTCCTCAAGGATACAGCGGGATTTGAAAGCCTCGAAGGCACCGGCACGATCTCGCTCGACCTCGCCACGAGCGGCGCGAGTCAGCGCGCCATCGTGTCGGCGATGAACGGCACCGCGAAATTCGAGTTCGCCAATGGCGCCATCCGCGGCATCAACATCGCCAAATCGCTGCGGAGCCTCTCCACCGGCATGTTGTCGGGTTGGCAGGCAAATGACGCGGAGAAGACCGATTTCGCCACGCTGGGCGCGAGCTTCAAAATCGCCAAGGGCCAGGCCCAGACCGCCGATCTCAAGCTCGCCGGGCCGCTGGTGCGGATGACGGGGGCAGGAAATGTCGATCTTCCCTCGCAGGCGCTCAAATTCCGCGTTGATCCGCAGCTGGTCGCCAGCCTCGAAGGGCAAGGCGGCAAGACCGACTTGCAAGGCCTCGGCGTGCCGATCATGGTCTCAGGCCCCTGGGCCAAGCCTTCGATCTATCCCGATATCGAGGGCATCCTTAAAGACCCGGCGGCGGCCTACGAGCAGCTCAACAGGCTGGGCGGCGGGCTTGTCTCGCTGCCTGGCGCGGGCAGCACCGGAAGCGTTTCGGCCATCGGCGGCCTCATCAAGAACGGCAAGGTCAGCACTGATGCGCTCCAGCAAGGCGCGCTCGGCGGCCTCGGCGCGCTGCTTGGCGCTCAGCAGCAACCCGCCGATGAGGCTGAGGCGCCTGCGCCTGCGCCGGTCGCGAAGGCCAAGCCGAAGCAAAAGCCCGTGAGCGACGTTGCGCCCGCGGAGCCGAAGAAGGGCAAGAAGCAGCAAGCTGCCGCCGAGCCGGCACTTGCCCCAGAAGCCGCGGCCCAGCAGCTCATGCAAAACGTCTTCGGCAATTAGCGGGCGATTAACCGCGTGAAGGCGAGAAGCGGCCGGGTGAACGATTTATTAAGAGCTTGGGCGAGGGAAGCGGGTCAACACCCCGCATGGATCGCCCATGTCTCGAGTCGTCCATCCAGATTTCCATAGCGGGCAGGACTACCGGCCGCGCCCGCGGAATGTCCTGCGAAAGGTCATCTCCCGCTATCAGCTCGTTGAGCTGTTCGTCATCATCGGCGCCATCTTCCTGTTGTGGGGCGGCTCCTCGGTGGTGAAGCTGCGAAGCGTGGTGCACCAGGCGCCGCTGACATGGCTTGAGTCCTTTCGCATCGAGATCATCGACGGCGACTCGATCAGGAGCGGCGGACAGGTCTATCGCCTCGTCGGCTTCGACACACCGGAATCGGGGGACAACGCCAAATGCCCGCGCGAGCGCGCTCTGTCGGCAGAGGCCACGGGGCGGCTTCGGCAGCTTGTTGCGGGCGGCCAGCTCGACCTGCGGCGCGTCCCTTGCGCCTGCCCGCCAGGTACCGAAGGGACCGGGCAATGCAATTACGGCCGGTTCTGCGGAACGCTGCGAGTGCGCGGGCAGGATGTGGGCGCGATCCTGATCGCTGAAGGCCTGGCCGAACGCTATGTCTGCACGAAGAATTCTTGCCCGCCGCGCAAGAGCTGGTGCGCCGCGTAGCCCCGCGGCCAAGCGGCGAGAAGGCGCTTTTCCAACGAGCCTGCAAACTGTTAGGCTGCCACGGCAGCTGAGAATGCGAGAAGCGGGCGATGGCCTCGATCCTCGATAAATGCGTGGGCGTTCCGCGGAAAGAGTTCGCTCCCGGGACAATCCTCCTGTCCGAGGGCGAGACGTCCGGGCGGCTCTACATTTTGGCGGAAGGCAGCGTCGAGGTGCTGCGCGGCGACACGCAGGTCGCCATCATCGGCGAAGCCGGCGCCGTGTTCGGCGAGATGTCAGTGCTACTCAACCGGCCGCACACGGCAACCGTCAGGGCCGTATCCAAGGTCGGCGTTTTCGTGTTCGGCGACGCCGCGAGCTTTCTCAAGTCCAATCCCGAGATTGCCTTCTTCCTCGGCAGGCTGCTGGCCGAGCGTCTCAACGCCGCGACGACCTATCTCGTCGACCTGAAGCGGCAGTTCGAGGGACACGGCAATCATTTCGGCATGGTCGGAGAGGTGCTGGAGACCTTGATCCACCAGCAGCACGAGGACTTCACGCTTGGCCCGGAACGCGAGGCCGATCCTCGGCTTTAAGCCAATCCGGAATTGCCGTGAG
>JALHTP010000437.1 GCA_022865725.1 Methyloceanibacter sp.
CCTCGCCGCCGATCTCCTTCAGCACCAGCTGGCGCTTGTAGCGCTCGATCTCCTCAGGAATAAGCATGGTGGCTTGAACTTATGCCTTCGACGTGGTCGCTGCTAGTGAGGTCGGCTTCCTGGTTTGCCGCATACCTCCCCCTTGTGGGGAGGTATGGAGCTAGGGGCAGCGCTACGACATCAACTGAAACCCTCACCCGGTGGAGCCGAAGCCGCCCTGCCCGCGGGTCGTGGCGCCGAGTGCCTCGACCGCGACGATCTCGACTTGGGCGACGGGCGCGATCACCAGCTGGGCGATGCGATCCCCACGACCGACGATGAAAGGCTCGCTGCCATGGTTGATCAGCAGCACCATGAGCTCACCGCGATAGTCGCAATCGACGGTGCCGGGGCTGTTCAGAAGCGTCACGCCGTACTTCAGCGCGAGGCCGGAGCGGGGGCGGATCTGCGCCTCGTAGCCGGCCGGCAATTCGAGCGCAAAGCCTGTGGGAATGAGCGCGCGGGCGCTGGGCAATAGTTCGAGGGGCTCGCGTTCTGACAGGCCGGCGACCAGATCGAGGCCGGCAGCGTGTTTCGATTGATAAGAGGGGAGCGGCAAGCCCTCCCCGTGCGGGAGCCGCTTCACGCGGATCGTGATGCTCATTCAGCCGCCGAACGCATGGCGGAGAGCGCGTCGGCGGCGCGGGCAAGCAGCCGTGCGGCCGTCTCGTCCTTGCTCAAGGGAGGCCAATCCTCGACGCCTGAGGGCGTGATGAGGTGAACCTGCGTCGTGTCGCCGCCCATCGCCCCGGTGCCGGGCCAGACGTCGTTGGCGACGATCCAGTCGGCGCCCTTTGACCGGCGCTTGGCCGTCGCGTTCTCGATCAAATTCTCGGTCTCTGCCGCAAAGCCGATGACGAGACGCGGGCGCCTGGGCCCCGGCTTGGAGATGGTCACGAGAATATCCGGGTTCTGGGCGAGCCTGAGCTCGGTCTCGATCTCATGGCCTTGCTTCTTCAACTTGTGCGGCGACTCATCGGCCGCGCGCCAATCGGCGACCGCCGCGGCGCATATGGCGATATCGGCCGGGAGCGCGGCTAGAGTGGCGGCAAGCATCTCATGCGCCGTCTCGACCTTCACCATGGTCACGCCGTGCGGATCGGGAAGCGCGACGGGCCCGCTCACCAGCGTCACCTCGGCGCCAAGCGCGGCAGCCGCTTTGGCCAAAGCATGACCCTGCTTGCCGGAGGAGCGGTTGGCGATATAGCGCACCGGATCGATCGGCTCTTGCGTCGGGCCTGAGGTGATGAGCACGCGGCGGCCCGAGAGCGGCCCGAGCGGCGTGCCTACCGCAAAGGGCGACGCCTCGGCTCCGAGCAGGCGCCCTATGGCTTCGAGGATCGCGGCAGGCTCGGCCATGCGGCCCCGCCCGTATTCGCCGCAAGCCATCTCGCCCTCGTCGGGGCCGACAAATTCGATGCCGTCGGCCTGAAGCGTGGCCAGGTTTCGCCGCGTGGCGGGATGCTGCCACATGCGGACATTCATGGCGGGCGCGGCGAGCACCCGCTTGTCGGTGGCGAGCAGCACGGCAGTGGCGAGATCGTCAGCGAGCCCATGCGTCATCTTGGCGAGAAGGTCGGCGGTCGCCGGCGCGACCACGATCAAATCGGCCTCGCGCGAGAGGCGGATGTGGCCGATCTCGGCCTCGTCCTTGAGGTCGAAAAGATCGGTGAAGGCCTTTTCCTCGGTGAGCACCGAGAGCGAGAGCGGGGTGACGAACTCCGCGCCCCCCTTGGTCACGATCGCGCGCACGGACGCGCCCCGCTCCTTCAAGCGGCGCACGAGCTCGAGGCTCTTATAGGCAGCGATCCCGCCGCCGACGATCAAGAGGATGCGCTTGCCTTGCACGTCTCACCTATACCGCAGCGTCATTCCCGCGAAAGCGGGAATCCAGTCATCGCCGATCTTAGCAAGTCCTGATCTGCGGTGGTTACTGGATTGCCCGGTCGAGCCGGGCAATGACAATGAAATAGGGTTAGCGGTCAACCACTCAAAACATCAGTGCAAGGGCGATGGCCGCGAGCGCCAGCGCCCCAACCCAGATGCCGATGCGCCCTGCCCGGTTTTCGTGCGCTTGCGCCGCCGCCAGGCGCTCGACGGTATGATCGTCGAGCCTGACGCCATCCTCGGCCATGGCGGACAAGGCTTCCGCCGTACGCTCGGCCTGGCCGAGCAGTTTCGGGATGTCGCCCATGAAGCGGCCGACCGAGGCTGCCCCTTGCGCCGCGGCCTCGAATTGAGCCCCGGCGCCGAATTCCTGCTCCATCCACGCCTTCACCACCGGCTCAGACACCACCCACATATTCAGCTCGGGATCGAGGCTCCGTCCCACGCCCTCGACCACCACCATGGTCTTCTGCAACAGAAGCAGCTCGGGCCGCGTCTGCATGTCGAACACTTCGGTATATTGTAAGAGCTGGCCGAGCAGCTGGGCCATGGAGATCTCGCTCGCCGGGCGGTCCATGATCGGCTCGCCGATGGCGCGCAAGGCTTGGGCGAATTGCGCGACCGAATGCTTGCGCGGAACGTAGCCCGCCTCGAAATGGACCTCGGCCACGCGGCGGTAGTTGCGCTTGAGGAAGCCGTAGAGAATTTCGGCGAGGAAGCGCCGCTCCTTCATCCCGAGGCGGCCCATGATGCCAAAATCGACGGCGACGATGCGGCCGTCTGCATCGACGAACAAATTCCCCGGATGCATGTCGGCATGGAAGAAGCCGTCGCGCATGGCGTGGCGCAGGAACGTTTGCATCAGCCGCGCGCCGAGCGCCTTCAGATCGTGGCCCGCGGCGGCGAGCCGCTCAAGATCGGAGATCGGAACCCCGTCCATCCATTCGAGCGTCAGCACGCGGCGCGCGCTCCGCGTCCAATCGACGCCGGGCACGCGGAAGTCTTCGTCGTTCTTGGTGTTCTCGGCCATCTCGGAAATGGCCGCGGCCTCCATGCGGAGATCCATCTCGATGGCCACGGACTTCGCCAGAGTGTCGACCACGGCAATGGGCCGGAGGCGCCGCGAGGGCGGATGGAAGCGCTCGATCATGCGCGCGGCGAAGACGTAGGAGTCGAGGTCGCGCTGGAAGCGCTGCTCGATGCCGGGCCTGAGCACCTTGACGGCCATCGGCTTCAGCTCCCCGTCGAGCCCACGCACCTTGGCCTTGTGCACTTGCGCGATCGAGGCGGCGGCGACCGGCGGTCCGAACTCGGCGTAAAGCGTGTCGATCGGCGCACCCAGCGCCTCCTCGACCGCGGCCCTCGCCTCGCTTTGCGAGAAGGGCGGCAGCCGGTCCTGGAGCGTGGAAAGATCGCGGGCAAGCTCGCGGCCGATGATGTCGTCGCGGGTGGCGAGGAACTGACCGAGCTTGATATAGGACGGCCCGAGCGAGGTGAGCGCGTCGGAGAGCTTCGCTTCGTTGCCGTCGCCTCCCGCCCCGTTCTTGCGGAGCGGCGCGGTGACGCGGGCGAATAGCGCAAGCGGGCCGGATAGGCTCACATCGTCGGGCAGCACGCGCGCGCCCGACCAGGCGATGACGGCGCCTGCCTTGGTGAGCCGAACCATATTGGCGATCGCTGTCACGTCATTTGCCTCTTCATAGCCGCCAGGCGGAGTGGATCGCGGCAATGCCGCCGGTGAGATTGCGATAGCGCACACGCTCGAAGCCCGCATTCTCGATCATACGCATGAAGGTTTTCTGATCGGGAAAACGGCGAATGCTCTCCACGAGATAGCGATACGAGGCGCTGTCGCCGGTCACAAGCCCGCCCAGCACCGGGATCGCGTTGAAGGAATAAGCGTCATAAAGCGTGTCGAGCAGCGGAACCTCGACGGCCGAAAATTCGAGGCAAAGGAAGCGGCCCCCGGGCTTGAGCACGCGGAAGGCCTCTTTCAGCGCCGCGTCGATATAAGTGAGGTTGCGCATGCCGAAAGCGATCGTATAGGCATCGAAATTCCGGTCGGCAAAAGGCAAGGCTTCGGCATTGCCACGCACGAAGGCGAGCCTCTGCGCCTCACCTTCAGCCCTCGCCCGCCCGACCTGCATCATCTCAGCGCTGATGTCGCAGATCACCGCGGAGGCGCCAGGCCCGGAGGCCTCCAGCACCCGCAAGGCCACGTCGCCAGTGCCGCCGGCGACATCCAAAATTGCATAAGGAACGGCGCTTTTCGGCGGCGCAAGCCAGGAGACGAGGTCGTTTTTCCACAGCCGGTGCAGGCCGCCCGACATCAAATCGTTCATCAGGTCGTAGCTTCGCGCGACCTTGGCAAAGACGTCGTTCACGAGGCCCTGCTTGGCGTCTTCCCGCACGGCGGCGAAGCCGAAGCTCGCTTTCGGCTCTGCCGTCTCTTTGCTCTCAAGGTCTTGCGCCATCGACGCGGACAATAGCGCAAGGCCCAAGATCAGGCTATTGTTGCAGTGCAACTAGCTTCTTCTGCACTGCGGTATCTGGGCCAGATCGTCATGCCGGAGCTTCCCGAGGTCGAGACCGTGCGCCGGGGATTGGAGCCCATCCTGGTCGGCAACGCGTTCGCGCGCGTCGAGCAGAGGCGCCCCGATTTGCGCTTTCCGCTGCCCAAGCGCTTCGGCGAGAGGCTGTCCGGGCGGAAGATCGAGGCGTTAGACCGGCGCGCCAAATATCTGCTGGCCAGGCTCGACGATGGGGAGGTGCTGGTGATGCATCTCGGCATGACCGGGAGTTTCAGCATCGACTACGCGAATGGCGACGCGGAGGCGCCCGGCCGCTTCGCGCATCCTCAGGCCGACATCCCGAAGCACGAGCATATCGTCTTCCATCTCGGTGACGGCACGGCAGTCCGCTATTCGGACGCGCGGCGCTTCGGCTATATGGACCTCATCCCCGAAAACGCGCTCGAACAGCATGCGCTGTTCAAAGGCCTGGGCGTCGAGCCGCTGAGCCCCGCCTTCACGCCCGACTGGCTCGCCTCTCGCCTCAAAGGTAAAGCCACCCCGATCAAGGTCGCGCTGGTGGACCAGAGGCTGATCGCGGGGCTCGGCAACATCTATGCTAACGAGGCGCTCTACAGCGCGCGCATCTCGCCGCTGAAGCTGGCGGGCTCGCTCGCCACGAAATCCGGCAAGCCGACGCCGAAGACCGAGGCGCTGGTCGCCGCCGTCACATCGGTGCTCGAGAAGGCGATCAGGGCGGGAGGCTCGTCGCTGCGCGACTATCGCCGCGCCGACGGATCGCTCGGGAGCTTCCAGCACCGCTTCAAGGTCTATGGCCGCGAAGGCAAGCCCTGCTCAAGAAAAGGCTGCGGAGGAACCGTACGCCGCATCGTCCAAGGAGGACGCTCGACCTTTTATTGTCCAACCTGTCAACGCTAGGGGACTTGGAACCATCATGTTTGCGAACGTCTTCACCGCCAGGGAGCCTGATCCTGAAGCACCGAAAAAAAACGGCGCCTATGAGACGATCCTCGTCTCGACCAAGGGCAAGGTCGGGCTCATCACGCTCAACCGCCCGCAGGCGCTGAACGCGCTCAACGCCGAGCTTATCGGCGAGCTCAACCGCGCGCTCGATTCCTTCGAGGCCGATCCCACGATCGGCTGCATCGTCATCACCGGCAACGAGAAGGCCTTCGCCGCCGGCGTCGACATCAAGGAGATGCACAAGAAGACCTTCGTCGAGGCCTATGGCAGCGACTTCCTCGCGCCGTTCGACCGCATCAGCCATTGCCGGAAGCCGATCATCGCGGCGGTCGCGGGCTACGCGCTTGGCGGCGGCTGCGAGCTTGCCATGGCTTGCGACATCATCCTTGCCGCCGACAACGCCGTGTTTGGCCAGCCCGAGATCACGCTCGGCATCATGCCGGGCAACGGTGGCACGCAGCGGCTCACCCGCGCCGTGGGCAAGGCCAAGGCCATGGAGCTTTGCTTGACCGGGCGGCGCATCAAGGCCGAGGAAGCCGAGCGCTCGAACCTCGTGAGCCGGGTGGTGCCGGCGGCAGAACTGATGGACGAGGCGATCAAGGTCGCCGACAAGATCGCCAATCTCTCGCAGCATGCGGTGATGATGATCAAGGAGGCGATCAATCGCGGCTTCGCCACGACGCTCGCCGAAGGCACGCGCTTCGAGCGGGGCCAGTTCTATTCGCTGTTCGCCACCGAGGACCAGAAAGAGGGCATGGCCGCGTTCATCGAGAAGCGGCAGCCCGAATTCAGGAACAAGTAGGACCCTGCGTCCCTAATGGACTAGCGGTCCGGCATCGGCGGGGGCGACGCGGGCATCGCCTCTATCGCGGGGGCCGACGGCATGGCGTCGGTCGGGAAGCTCGAGGCAGCCGCGGCGCTGCCTTCTAGTTCGCCCCCGAACCGCGACGGATCGCTGATGACATACGGATCGGCAGGCTCTTCCGTGGCCTGACTGTCACCGGCAGCGACGGCGTTCAATGCCTCCTCGATTCTGGCTTTCGACGTCTGATCCGGATCGAGGCTCAGTGCCTTGGTAAAGTCTGCGCGCGCCTTGTCGAGGTCGTTTTGCGCCGCATAGACCGCGCCGCGATTCCAGAAGGCGTAGAAATTGGTGGGATCGAGCTCGGCCGCCTTGTCGAGATCGGTAAGAGCCGGGCCAAGCAGGCCTATTCGCATCAGCAGGAAGCCGCGATCGCTGTAGAGGTAAGAGAGGCTGTGCCCGCTGAACTTGCCCGAGGCTATAGCGCGGTCGCAGGCGGCGATGCCGTCCTTTCCCGTCAATTTTTCGCAGGCCCGGAAGTCGGGATCGTTTGAAGTGACATCGCTTGGCGATCCGGCCACGCCAGAGGCGCCGACGGTCTCGGCCGTCTTGCTGCCGACCGTCGTAACGTCGTTCGGCACCAGCGCCATTTGCTCACGCGCTTGGATTTGCGGGTTGTCCGGCCATACAGGCTTGGTCAACAGCGCAGGCTCGGCAGTCGGCCCGATCAGAGGAAGCGGAGCACTATGCCAAGGCCAAAGCGCCATCCCTGCACTTACGGCGATGAGCACCGCCACCGCCGCGGCAGTGGGCCAAATCCAGCGCGGCGGCTTCGGCCTGTCGTTGTCCTCGTCTTCGGGGCGGTCGGCAGGCTCGGCCTCTCCCTCTTCACCAAGGAGCCCCGCCAGGCGATCGATATGCGGGGCGAGTTTCCCTCCGAAGGCATCGATCCATTGCGTGCCGGAGATGAACAGCTCGAGCGACGGCGCGGGCTCGACATTGGCGACGCGCACGGCGAAGATCGGCTTCTTCTTGCTGACGGCGCGCTCGACCTCGCGGGCGACGAAGTCGGAGTCGTTCGACGCCTTCGACAGCACGAGAACGAAGGCCTTCGTGCTCTCGATGCCCCTGATGATCTCATCGCCGTAAGAGCGCCCTGCCCTCACGTCGCGCGGCGCGATCCAGCATTTCAGCCCGCGCGCCTCCAAAGAGGCGGCAATCTCTTGCGCCTTTTTCGCGTCAGCCTTGGCATGGCTGATAAAGGCCGAGAGCAGGAGAGCCGGTTTCGACCTTTTGGGCGGCAAGGTGCAGGCTCGCTTTACAGGGTTTCGGGCGCCGGAAGCGATCATGGCCTGCGGGTGCGCCTTGTCAACTCAACTTGGCCTCCGCGAGGAGGCGCCCTAAACCCGGTAATAGTCGCGATACCAGGCGACGAAACGCTCGATGCCCTCCTCGAGCGGGGTCGAGGGCTGAAATCCGGTCGCCTCTTTCAGCGCCTCAACGCCGGCATAGGTCGCCTCCACGTCACCCGGCTGCTGCGGCAAAAGCTCGATCTTGGCCGTGCGCCCAAGCGCTTTCTCGATGGCGGCGATATAGTCGAGAAGGGCGACGGGGCTGTTATTGCCGATATTGTAGACCCGGTAAGGCGCCGACGAGGTGGCGGAGTCCGGCGCCTCGGGGCGCCAATTCGGATCGGGGGTAGCGACCTTATCCAAGGTGCGCAGCACGCCTTCCACGGCATCGTCGACATAGGTGAAGTCGCGGGAGTGGTGGCCGTAGTTGAAGACCTCAATGGGCTCGCCGGCGAGGATCTTGCGGGTAAACAGAAAGAGCGACATGTCGGGGCGCCCCCACGGGCCATAGACCGTGAAGAATCTCAAGCCCGTCACCGGCAGCGCGAAGAGATGGGCATAAGAATGCGCCATCAGCTCGTTCGCCTTCTTGGTTGCCCCATAGAGGCTCACCGGATGATCGACCGGATCGCTCACGTCGAAGGGGAGCTTGCGGTTGGCGCCGTAGACCGAGCTCGACGAGGCATAGACGAGATGCTCCACGCCGTGATGCCGGCAGCCCTCGAGCATATGCAGGAAGCCGGTGAGGTTCGAATTGACATAAGAATGCGGGTGGTCGAGCGAGTAGCGGACCCCGGCTTGCGCGGCGAGATGGATCACCCGCTCCGGCCTCTCCTCGGCGAAGGTCGCCTCGACGACCGTCCTGTCGCCGAGATCAGCCTTGAGGAAGCGGAAGCCCTCGCGCTCCTTCAGCCGGGCGAGGCGCGCTTCCTTCAGCGACACATCGTAATAGGAATTGAGATTGTCGAAGCCGATGACCTCGTGCCCGCGGTCGAGCAGCCGGGCCGCCGTGTGATAGCCGATAAAGCCGGCGGCGCCGGTAACCAGGATACGCATCGTGCTGCTTCTGAGCCTCTCGCTCTCTCTTCTTTAAGGGCGGCGACAGGAGAGCCACCGACATCTACCGATGTCAATTGGCAGCGAAGTGCCGCCGGCCCGGCCCTCCCGGTGCGGTTGACGCTTCCTGGGGCTCTCGCTATAGAGCACCCCAATCATCCGCTAATTTCTTGCCCCCCTGCCGTCCTCTCCCCGAGAGGTCCTGGGGCGCCCTTCAAGGATCAAGCCATGGCCAATACGAAATCGGCGAAGAAAGCCGCCCGCCAGACCGTCCGCCGCACCGCCGTCAACAAGACGCGGCGAACCCAGCTCAGGAGCTCGGTACGCAAGGTGGAGGAAGCGATCGCCTCAGGCAACCAAGAGGCCGCCGCCGCCGCGCTGAAGGAAGCCGAGCCAGTTATCGTCCGCACAGCGCAGTTGGGTATCGTCCACCGCAAGACCGCGTCGCGCAAGGTCTCCCGCCTTGCCAAGCGCGTCGGCGCCATGGGCGCCCCCTAACAACAAAAAAACCTCTCCTGTTGTTTCGCGGCAACAGAGGGCGTGCGTAGGCGCGTCCCAATCATGTCAATTCAACGAATATTTCAACTGCTTGCCCAAGACGGTCCTGCGGTCGAAACGCAACAGCCGGATCGCTGTCGCCTCCCGCAAAAAAAATCGTGCACCATCGTCCGCCGCCATGCCTTGTCGAGCCGTCCTGCTCGGCAAGGTTTTCAAACGAATCAGGCTTGCGGGACAGAGGCTTGCGAACCCTCGCTGAGGGCCCCGTCGACGGGGCCTCGGAGCGATCCCGGCTCGGGCCCCTCGCTTGATCAGCGAGGGTGGCATGTGTATAGTCCAATCATTCGAACGGGGCGTTCCCCTCCTTCACAATTGAGTACCTTGGACCTGGTTGTTGCCAGGAAAGGTTTTCTTTGTCTCCGATAGGAGGAGAGTGGAAATCTTGTGGAACGTTAATGCGTAATCTAGGGGTGGTCGTGGTCAGTTGGCCTGAATAGCCACTACCTATTGTAGCCAACACCAAATTTGTTCTTACGTCGTACTCTTGTTTTCAGGGGAGGACGTTCCTTTGAGCGCACAGACCGACGATAAGCCGGTCGATGATGTCGACGTGGAAATGGTCTGGAAGACCCTCCAGTCGCGTCCCGGCTCGCAGCTCGTCGATGTGCGCACGCGCGCAGAATGGACCTATGTGGGGATTCCAGATCTCGGACCTGTCGGCAAACGGACTGTCCTCGTAGAGTGGCAGACCTTTCCCGATCAGGCGGTGGACCCGCGCTTCGCGGAACGCCTGGCTGGAGAACTCAAGGCGCTGGGCGTGCAATCGGACGACGACCTCTTCTTCATTTGCCGCTCGGGAAGCCGGAGCCTGGCTGCGGCCAAGGCGATGGCGGCGGTGGGGTACCGCGCCTGTCACAACGTCGCATGCGGCTTCGAAGGGCCGCTCGACGACGGTAGGCATCGCGGCGCCTGTGCGGGTTGGAAGGCGGCTGGCCTGCCCTGGCAGCAAAGCTAGGCGTCGAGGCCGGTTGTATGGACGGGTCATGGCTGTCCGCGTCGGACTTGTTGACTGCTCATGTATGAGGCGTGCGGTGCGTAACGGCGCGAACGATAAGAATGGGAAAGAGCAGAAACCGTGGCACAGCAAGAGCAGTGCGCGCCAAGCGACGCTTGGGCGCGGGTCAAGAGCCGGTTACGCGCTGAGTTGGGAGAGGACGTCTTTGCCAGTTGGTTCAGAGGCGTCGAGGTCGAGCAGGTGGACGACGAGGTCGTGCATCTCACCGTGGCCACGCGCTTCCTCAGGAACTGGCTCCGCGCGCACTATTACGACTTCGTCCTGAGGCTTTCGCGCGGCGAATGGCCGACGGTGGAGCGCCTCGAATTCAGGGTCAGGCAGCCGCATTTCGGCATCGAGACGCCTAAGGAGGCGCCGCGCCAGCGGCAGGCTCCGGCGATGCACACTGTCGCCGACTTGGCGCCGCTGCCGATGCCGCTGCGCACCGGCTATGGCGGCTTCGAGGGCTCGCCGCTCGATCCGAGGCTGAGCTTTGCCAGCTTCATGGTGGGCGCCTCGAACCGGCTGGCTTTTGCCGCGGCACAAGAGGTGGCGGGGGCCTTCTCGGCGCCACAGCCTTTGTTCAATCCGCTGTTCGTGCACGGCAATGTCGGCTTGGGCAAAACCCATCTGCTGCACGCGATCTCCTGGGACGTGAAGCAGCGAAAGCCCGAGTCGCAGGTTCTCTACCTCACCGCCGAGCGCTTCATGTCCGGCTTCGTGCAGGCCTTGCGCGCGCGCGACGCGCTCGCCTTCAAGGAGAAGCTGCGCAAGATCGACGTTCTCCTGATCGACGACATGGAGTTCCTGCAAGGCCCAACCATCCAGCAGGAGTTCTGCCACACGCTGAACTCGCTGATCGACGGCGGGCGCCAGGTGGTGGTCGCCGCCGACCGGGCGCCGACCCAGCTCGACAAGCTCGACATGCGCATGCGCTCGAGGCTGGGCGGAGGCCTTGTCGCCGAGATCGGCTGCATGGACTACGAGCTTCGCCACAAGATCCTGGAGAAGCGCGCGACCGAGGCCTGCTCCGAAAACAAGGGGCTCGATATCTCCGACATCGTGCTCGCCTTCCTCGCCGAGCGCTTGACCGAGAGCGGGCGCGAGCTCGAAGGCGCGGTGCATCGCTTGCGTGCAAGCTACCAGCTCACCGACGAGCCGGTGACGCTCGAGACCGCCGAACAGATCGTGCGCGACCTCTTGCGCGGAGCGGAGCCAAGGCGGGTGCGCATCGACGACATCCTGCGCACCGTGTCGAAGCATTACGGGGTCAATCGCGGCGACCTTCTGTCGGGGCGGCGCAACCGCTCGATCGTGCGGCCGCGTCAGATCGGGATGTATCTGGCGAAGCTGCTCACCTCGCGCTCGCTGCCGGAGATCGGCCGGAGGTTCGGCAATCGCGACCACACCACCGTGCTGCATGCGATCCGCAAGATCGAGCAATTGATGAACGACGACAATCAGCTCCGCGAGGAGATCGAGCTTCTGAAGCGCTTGCTGCGCGAATAGGGGGAAGGTGGGAGGGGGGCTTGGAATCCCAAGCCAAGGCGTCCCCCGCCCGCTCTTGCAAAATCCGCTCTGGCGCGTCAAGTTCGACCCCAAAGTTGCTTTCATCACGCCTTCGCCAGGGGGGACCGAGGCCCAGTGTTTCGGCCAGAGTCGAGCGCACCGGCGGGAAACGTTCGTTTTTGGGGGTATCGGGCAATCATGCGGCTCACCATCGACAAACCAGGCCTGGCCAAGGCGCTCGCCCACGTTGCGAGCGTGGTCGAGCGGCGGAACACGATCCCGATCCTCTCCAATGTGCTGCTCAGCGGGGCCAAGAACGAGTTGAAGCTCACCGCCACCGACCTCGACATGGAGTTGGTCGAGACGGTGCCCTGCAAGGCCAAGGGCGAGGGCGCCACCACCGTGCCCGCCCATATGTTCCACGATATCGTGCGCAAGCTCCCCGAAGGGTCGGAGATCGAGCTCGTGCGCGACGGCGAGCAGGGGCGCCTCACCATCACATCCGGCCCCGCTCAGTTCTCGCTGCAGACGCTTCCCGCCGACGATTTCCCGGCGCTCAGCGTCGACGATCTCGGTCATAGCTTCACGCTGCCGGCGGCGGATCTGAAGCGCCTGATCGAGAAGACGCGGTTCGCCATCTCGACCGAGGAGACCCGCTATTATTTGAACGGCATTTATCTCCACTCAGCGCCGAGCGGCGGCAAGCAGGTGCTGCGCGCGGTGGCGACCGACGGGCACAGGCTCGCCCAGGTCGAGCTGCCGCTGCCGTCGGGCGCCAAGGACATGCCGGGCGTGATCGTGCCGCGCAAGACGGTGCTCGAGCTTGCCAGGCTGGTCGAGGACGGCGAAGGCGAGGTCCGCGTCGAGCTGTCGCCGTCGAAGATCCGTGTCTCCACGTCGCGCGTCGTGCTCACCTCCAAGCTGATCGACGGCACCTTCCCCGATTACGAGCGCGTCATCCCGCAGGGCAACGACAAGAAGATGGAGGTGGACAACACGGCATTTGCGCAGGCCGTCGATCGCGTCTCGACGCTCTCGAGCGACAAAGGCCGCGCGGTGAAGCTCACCATCGCCGACGGCAAGCTCACGCTCTCGGTCAACAATCCCGATAGCGGCAGCGCCACCGAGGAATTGCCGGTCGAATACGGCTTCGATCCCTTGGAGATCGGCTTCAATGCCCGCTATCTGCTGGATATTTCCGGGCAGCTCGAAAGCGGCACGGCCGAGTTCCAGCTCGCCGATGCAGGCTCCCCCACCATGGTGCGCGACGGCAAGGATGCGTCCGCGCTCTATGTGCTCATGCCGATGCGGGTATGAAGGCGCATCGCAAGGGACCCGGCGAGACTGAGGCGATCGCGAGGACCCAAGCCAAGACGCGCCTATTCGTCCGCGCGCTGAAGCTCACCGATTTCCGCAACTACGCGAAGGCCGAGCTCGTTCTCGACGCGCGGCCGGTGGTGCTGATCGGCGACAACGGCTCGGGCAAGACCAATCTGCTCGAGGCCGTCTCCCTGCTTGGTCCAGGCAGCGGCTTGCGCTCCCGCCCCTATGGCGAGCTTTGCCGCAAAGAGGGAGCCGGCGGCTTCGCCGTGGCGGCAAAAATTGTGTCGCGCGAGGACGAGGTGGAGATCGGCACCGGCCTTGCCGCGGGCACGCGCGAGGAGAGCACCGGCCGCATCGTGCGCATCGCGGGCAAGGAGCAGGGCGCAGGCGCGCTGTCCGAGCACGTCAAGCTGGTCTGGCTCATCCCCGCCATGGACGGCCTCTTCACCGGCTCTGCCTCCGAGCGGCGGCGTTTCCTCGACCGGCTGGTGCTTGCCGTCGACCCGAAGATGCGCACGCCCATTGGCCGCTACGACCGGGCCATGCGGCAGCGCAATCGGCTGTTCCAAATGCGCGAGGGCAGCCGCGCTTTGTTCGACGGGCTGGAGGAGCAGATGGCGGAAGCCGGCACGGCCATTGCCGCTGCCCGGCTTGACGCCATCGAGCGGCTGATCGGCCTTATCGAGGCGATGCGCGCGGCGCGCGGCGAGAGCCCGTTCCCGTGGGCCGCGATCGCGCTTGAAGGGAGGCTCGAAGAGGCGCTGTCACGGCGCCCCGCCACCGAGGTCGAGGATGAATTTCGCGCCCTTTTGGATGAAGGGCGCGAGCGCGACCGCGCGGCGGCAAGGGCCCTTGAAGGACCGCATTTGAGCGACCTAATAGTGATGCACGGCCCAAAAAACGCCCAAGCGGCCCACTGCTCCTCAGGCGAGCAGAAGGCGCTTCTGATCGGGCTCATCCTGGCCAAGGCCGAGCTGATCAAGGAGCTTGAAGGCGCCTCCCCGCTCATCCTGTTGGACGAGGTGGCGGCACATCTCGACCAGGCCCGCCGTGAGGCGCTTTTTGGCGAAATTTTGAGCCTCGGCGCCCAGGCCTGGATGACGGGGACCGACCGGGATTTGTTCGCCCCGCTGGCAGAAAACGCCCAAATTTTTGCGGTGAATCAGGGTAAGATCAGAGCCTGATTTACGTTGGCCGCCGAACCCCGCCGACAAGACCAACAAACGCCTTCAGGGAACCATGACACCAGCTTCCAAACGCAAAGCCGCTGCCGCTTCGGAGTACGGCGCCGAGTCGATCAAGGTGCTGAAAGGCCTCGACGCCGTGCGCAAGCGGCCGGGCATGTATATCGGCGACACCGACGACGGCTCGGGCCTGCACCACATGGTCTACGAGGTGGTGGACAACGCCATCGACGAGGCGCTGGCCGGCTACGCGGACGAGATCCTGGTCACGCTGAACGCCGACGGCTCGGTGACGGTCGACGACAATGGGCGTGGCATCCCGACCGAGATCCACAAGGGCGAAGGCGTCTCGGCGGCCGAAGTGATCATGACGCAGCTCCATGCCGGCGGGAAGTTCGATCAGGATTCCTACAAGGTGTCAGGCGGACTGCACGGCGTCGGCGTGTCGGTGGTCAACGCGCTGTCCAGCCGCCTCGATCTCACCATCTGGCGCGACGGCAAGGAGTACTTCATGCGCTTCGCCGACGGCGTGCCGGAGGCGCCGCTGAAAGCCATCGGCACGGTGGACGGCAAGACTGGCACGCGCATCAATTTCCTGCCGGCGACATCGACCTTCACCATGGTCGAGTTCGACTATGCGACGCTCGAGCATCGCCTGCGCGAACTCGCCTTTCTCAATTCCGGCGTGCGCATCGTGCTCGCCGACCATCGCGGGGTGGAGCCGAAGACCGAGGAGATGAACTATGAGGGCGGCCTGCGCGCCTTCGTCCGCTACCTCGACCGCACCAAGCATGCGCTGATCACCGAGCCGATCGTGATCGAGAAGACGCAGTCGCGCATCACCATCGAGGCGGCGCTCTGGTGGAACGACAGCTACCACGAGAACGTGCTCTGCTTCACCAACAACATCCCGCAGCGCGACGGCGGCACGCATTTGGCCGGCTTCCGCGCGGCGCTGACCCGCACCGTCAACACCTATGCCGCCTCGTCCGGCATCGCCAAGAAGGAGAAGGTGGCGCTGACCGGCGACGACGCCCGCGAAGGGCTCACTTGCGTGCTCTCGGTCAAGGTGCCCGACCCGAAATTCTCGAGCCAGACCAAGGATAAGCTGGTCTCCTCCGAGGTCCGCCCGGTGGTCGAAAGCATCATGGCCGACGCGCTGTCGGGATGGTTCGAGGAGAATCCCGGCGAGGCCCGCAACATCGTGCAGAAGATCGTCGAGGCCGCGGCGGCGCGCGAAGCGGCGCGGAAAGCCCGCGAGCTGACCCGGCGCAAGGGCGCGCTCGACATGGCGTCCCTCCCCGGCAAGCTCGCCGACTGCCAGGAGCGCGATCCCGCCAAGTCCGAGCTGTTCCTGGTCGAGGGCGATTCAGCCGGCGGCAGCGCCAAGCAGGCGCGCGACCGCGCCTTTCAGGCCGTGCTCCCCTTGCGCGGCAAGATCCTCAACGTGGAACGCGCGCGCTTCGACAAGATGCTGGGAAGCGCCGAGATCGGCACGCTGATCACCGCGCTCGGCACGGGCATCGGCCATGACGAGTTCGATCTCAGCAAGCTCCGCTACCACAAGGTCATCATCATGACCGACGCCGATGTCGACGGCGCCCATATCCGCACCCTGCTGCTCACCTTCTTCTACCGGCAGATGCTGAAGCTGGTCGAGGCCGGGCATCTCTTCATCGCCCAGCCTCCCCTCTACAAGGTGAAGCGCGGCCAGTCCGAGCGCTACCTCAAGGACGAGAAGGCGCTCGAGGACTATCTCATCGGCGAGGGACTGGAGGACGTCGTGCTCATCACCGGCGACAACGCGAGCCGCGGCGGCGGGGACCTGCGCGACATCGTTGAGACCGCGCGCAAGACCGGCGCGATCCTCAAAGGGCTGCATGGCCGCTATTCGCGCTTCATCATCGAGCAGGCGGCGATCGCGGGCGTGCTCAATCCCAAGGTGCTGAAGGACGCCAAGCAGGCGCAAGCGGCCGCCGCCTATATCGCCAAGCGCCTCGACGCTCTCTCGGAGGAGACCGAAAGGGGCTGGCATGCCGAGGCGCTGCCGGAGGGCGGCTTGCGCTTCTGGCGGGAGTTGCGCGGCGTCATGGAGTCCCACCTGATCGACGGGCCGTTCATCGCCTCCGCCGATGCGCTCAAGCTCGACAGCTTCGCCGAGCATCTGCAAGAGGTCTATGCCAAGCCCGCCACGCTCAAGCGCAAGGACGCGAACCTTGCCGTGCACGGGCCGAGCGAGCTGCTCGGCGCGGTGATGATTGCCGGCCGCAAGGGGCTTACGCTCCAGCGCTATAAGGGTCTCGGCGAGATGAACCCGGACCAGCTGTGGGACACCACGCTCGACCGCAGCACGCGCACCATCCTCCAGGTTAAGATCAAGGAAGGCGAGGACGCCGACGACGTCTTCTCGCGGCTGATGGGCGACGTGGTGGAGCCAAGGCGCGAGTTCATCCAGGCCAACGCGCTCCAGGTCGCCAATCTCGACGTGTGAGGTTATAGGGTGCTCAGGGACAGCCGGGATATCGTGCGGCGTCTTGAGCGGGATGGTTTCGACCTCGTGTCAGCGCGAGGGTCGCACCATAAGTTCCGTCATCGAGAGAGGGCGCTGGTCGTCGTCCCGCATCCGAGGCGCGACTTGCCAAGGGGAACGGTAAGGTCCATCTACAAGCAAGCGGGTTGGGAGCCGGATTGAGGTAGACGTGCCGCACTACATCGCGATCATCCACAAAGAGCCGGGGTCGATCTACGGGGTGTCTTTCCCCGACCTGCCAGGTGTGGTCGCCGCTGCCGAGAGTCTGGATGCCGCGCTCTCCGAGGCCGCCGAAGCACTTGCCTTCGCCGCAGAGGACTGGGAGCAACTGACGGGAACGCCATTGCCTCTCCCCCGCAGCCTCGAAGCATTGCAGGCCGATTCCGAATTCGCATCCATGGCCGACAAGGCCGTCGTGGCCGCCGTGCCCCTTACTGCTCATATTGTAGCGGCCTGACGACAAAAGCTCACCTGCGCCTCGCTTGGTGCCTCAATCCTTTAACATTGTGTCAATCCGGAACGCCTAGCCTCGTCCTTCTGAGGTTCGTATGCGCCCGCACGGGCTCCAGCGCTCCTCGCCTTGGCTTGCCAGGAAGGGCAGGACATCATGCAAGGCGCGCGGCGGAACGCGAGGCCCGGCGCTAAAGTGCAACGCCGCAGCGAACCGAATTTCGGCGCGCGGCGCGGGACCCCGCGTTCGAGAGCCAAGCGGCGCAGGCCCTCGAAGCTAAAGCGATGGGTGGCCCGCCATCCTTGGCTCTATCGGGGCATTCGCTTCTCGCTGCTCGCCGCCATCTGGGGCTGCATCGTGCTCGGCGCGGCCGTGATCTATTTCATCGCCAGCGTTCCCGATCCCGTCATCGCCGCGCTCGACGACCGGCCGCCCAATGTCACGATCCTCGCCCAAGACGGCACCGTGCTCGCCGAGCGGGGCTTGCGCCGCGGCCATGTGCGCCTCGACATGCTGCCGCGTTACCTCATCCAGGCCGTGCTCTCCACGGAGGACCGCCGCTTCTACTCGCATTTCGGCATCGACCCTCTCGGCCTCGTCCGCGCCTCCTTCGCCAACGCCTCCGCCGGCAGCGTGGTCGAGGGCGGCTCGACCATCACCCAGCAGCTTGCCAAGAACCTCTTTCTGAGCCCCACGCGCACCATCACGCGAAAGCTCGAAGAGGTGATCTATGCGATTTGGCTCGAGCAGCGCTTCAGCAAGGACGAGATCCTCGAGCTCTATCTCAACCGGGTCTATTTCGGCGGCGGCACCTACGGGGTCGAGGCGGCCTCGCGCCGTTATTTCGGCAAGTCGGCGCGCTTCGTCACGCTCTCGCAAGCCGCACTGCTGGCGGGGCTGCTCAAGGCGCCGTCGCGCTATGCGCCGACGCGCAGCGTGAAGCTCGCTACCGCGCGGGTGGACGAGGTGATCGACAATATGGTCGAGGCCGGGTTCCTCACCCCGGAGCAGGCGCGAGGCGCAAGCCAGCTTCCGCTCAAGCTGTCCGCCAAGGGAGACGATACCGGCTACCCCTATCCCGTAGACTTCGTGGCCGAGCTCTTGCCTGAACTGGTCGGCGAGCAGGACGGCGACCTGATCGTCGAGACGACCATCGACGCCGGTCTACAGCGGGTCTCGCAGCAGGCGCTGCGGCGTCTCCTCGACACCGAGGGCGCCGATCTCGACGCCGGCGAAGGGGCCGTCGTGGTGCTCGATCCTCTTGGCGGGGTCAAGGCCCTGGTCGGCGGCCGCTCCTACTCGACGAGCCCGTTCGACCGCGCGCTGAAAGCGCTCCGCCAGCCTGGCTCCGCCTTCAAGCCTTTCGTCTATCTCGCCGCACTGGAGAGCGGCTACACGCCCGATTCGGTCGCCTATGACGGGCCGACGACGGTGGCCGGCTGGTCGCCGCGCAACTATACCGGCCTGTATCAGGGCGAGATCACCTTGCGGGACGCGCTCGCCCAGTCGATCAACACGGTGGCGGCGCGGCTCGCCGCCGAGGTCGGGCCCTGGCGCGTGGTGCGCGCGGCGCGGCGGCTCGGCATTCATTCCAAGCTGCACGACCAGCCCTCCATCGCGCTCGGCACGGCGGAGGTCACCCTGCTCGAGCTGACAGGCGCCTACACGCCCTTCGCCAACGGCGGCCAGGGCGTGCTGCCCCATATCATCACCCGGGTGCGGAACGGCGACGGGAAGCTGCTCTATGAGCGCCGGCGCTCGACCACAGGACAGGTCGTGGCGCTGCAATTTGTCGGCGCCATGAACGACATGATGTACACCACGGTCACGCGCGGCACCGGCAAGCAGGCGGCGATCGAAGGTCAGGTGGCGGCCGGCAAGACCGGCACCACCCAGAGCTTCCGCGACGCCTGGTTCGTCGGCTACACGGCGCACTATGTGGCCGGGGTGTGGGTCGGCAACGACAACGGCTCGCGCATGAAGAAGGTCACGGGCGGAACGCTGCCGGCGCGGCTCTGGCACGACATCATGGTCTATGCCCACCGGGACAAGACGCCCCTGCCGCTTCCCGGCACGCGCGCGCCGCGGCTCGATGCGATCGCGCGTCTCCCCTGGAATGGACCCGAGGCCAAGGCGGACGACCAGCCGCTGTTCCGCCGGGTCTTCGGCATCCTCGCAGGTCAGTAGCAGCGCCTTCGCCGCCTGCTTCCCCCTCACCCCAGCCCTCTCCCCGCCGGGGAGAGGGAGCATGCTATTCGATGCTGCGCTTCGGCGAGGTCCCGGTCGAAGCGTGCGGCATCTCGCCTGCGCCATAGCGATGCAGGCTCGCGCCATGCTTCCTGAGCCAGCCTCGCGCCTCCTCCATGCGCGGCATGGTGCGCTCGACCAGCGCCCAGAAGCGCGGCCCGTGATTCATGTGGCCGAGATGGGCGACCTCGTGCGCGGCGAGATAATCGAGCACGAAGGGCGGCGCCAGCACCAGGCGCCAGGAGAAGGACAGCGCTCCGCTCGTCGAGCACGATCCCCAGCGCGTGGTCTGGTCGCGCACATAGAGGCGCTTCGGCATGAGATCGAGGCGTTTGGCATGGAGCGCGACGCGCGTCTTGAGATCGAGATGCGCCTGACGCTTCAGCCAGTCGAGCAGACGGCGCGGCGCGTGCTCCTCCTCGCCCGTCACATGCAGACGCGGCAGCCTTCTGATGCCCACGCGTGCGCCCTCGGGCCAGGCAGGAGCGGCCTTGGCATCTTCCGGCTCCTCGATCCACACCACGCCGCGGCGGCGCACCGAGCCCGCGAAGCGGAGCACATGGGCGAAGCCGCGGATCGGCACGATGGCCCCATGGGTGAAGGGCACCGGCTCCGACAATCCCGCGACCCGCTCCTTCAGCCAATCGAGATGGCGCGAGAGAAACTCGTCGGCGTCGGCGAAGCTCGAATAAAGCGGCATGGTGAGCACGGCGCCGCGACGCGCTTCGCTCACCTGCAGGCTGAAGCGGCGCGCGCGCGCGCTCCGTCTCAGCACCATAGGAATATTGAGTCCGCGGATCTTGACCTCGATGGTCTCGCCGCGTGCGAGATTGAGGCGCTTAAGCATGGTTACGCTCCCTACTGCCGTCGGGGCCCACCGATTCGGCGGCGAGTACAGTAGCACAGGGTTTTGTGGGAGCGCTCGCCCCTGCTTTAGGCAGTGCGGCCGAAGGCCCTCGCCAAGACCCCTCTGCGCCGCTGGTGCAAGGCGATGAAATCGCGGATTTTCGGCACTATTTCGTCACGGAATCGCGATCCATTGAAAACGCCGTAATGGCCGACGCCAGGCTGCAGATGGTGCGCGCGCAGGGAGTCGGCGAGGTTGGTGCACAATATTTGTGCAGCGAACGTCTGGCCGATCCCGGAAATATCGTCTTTCTCCCCTTCCACCGTCATGAGCGCCACTTTTTGGATCTTGCTCGGGTCCACCAGCCGGTTGCGATGCACCATTTGGCCCTTGGGAAGCTTGTGCTCGAGGAAGACCGTCTCGATCGTCTGTAGGTAGTATTCGGCGGAAAGGTCCATCACCGCGAGAAATTCATCGTAGAACTCGCGATGCTTGTCGGCGGAATCGCCGTCCCCCCTGATCAGATTATGGAACAGGTCGCGATGCGCCGTGACGTGGCGATCGAAATTCATGCCCATGAAGCCGCTGAGCTGGAGGAACCCCGGATAGACCATGCGCATCACGCCGGGATAAGGCCACGGAACCTGGGTGATGACGTTGCGTTGGAACCAATTCAACGAGCGGCCCGCGGCAAAGCGGTTCACCGCGGTCGGGCTCTCGCGCGTATCGATGGGGCCGGCCATGAGGATCATGGAGCGCGGGATGGCGCGGTCGCCTGCGGCCTCCATCAGCGCCACCGCGGCGAAGACCGGGACGGTCGGCTGGCAAACCGCCATAACATGCACGTTGCCCTCGAAAAACTGAATGAATTCAGTAACGTAATCGATGTAGTCATCGAGGTCGAAGGAGCCGGCCGCGCGCGGCACGAAGCGGGCGTCCTGCCATTCGGTGACATAGACGTCGGCATGCGGGAGGAGATCGCGCACCGTCCCGCGCAGCAGCGTCGAGAAATGCCCGGCCATGGGCGCCACGACCAGGATCTTCGGGTCGTTGAGGTGGCGCCAGCGCGACACGTCCCGCTCGAAATGGACGAGATTGCAGAAGGGCTTGGCGATCAGCGTGCGCTCCCTGACGGCGACCTTGTGGCCCTTCACCTCGGTCTCGTGGATGTCCCAGGCGGGCTTGCGGTAGCGCCGCGTGGTGCGCTCGAACAGCTCGAGCGCCGCCGCCGCGCTCCGGCCAATGGCCGTATACGACGCGGGATTGAGCGGATTGCGGAATAAGAGCCGGCAGGCATCCGCCGCGGCCCTGGCGGGGCTTAAGGCGGCCTGGTTCAGCTCGTACAGGTGATAGAGCATCCCTCGACCTCTCGCTGACAACTGCATCATAGATGCTGCATCGCGGAATCAAATGGTGATTCTATGTTGCAATGCAATTACAGCGTGTCGCGGTGGCTAATCTGCCACGCGGCTAAAGGTAGCGACGGAGAGTTTCGGTTATTTTTGAGGCAGGCGTTCCATAGGGAAAATGAGCGATGTATTCAC
>JALHTP010000438.1 GCA_022865725.1 Methyloceanibacter sp.
CCGGGTAAGCAGATCAATGCATCAAACGTCGGCAAGCTTCACCCCGCCTGGATCTTCCAGACGGAAGTGAAGGAGTCGATGGAGACGACCCCGATCGTCGTCAACGGCGTCATGTATGTGACGACCTCTTTCGACCACGTCTACGCGATCAACGCCAAGACGGGCGAGGAATACTGGCACTACAAGCACGCCATGGGTCCTGTCACGACCTATTGCTGCGGCCCTAACAACCGCGGCGTAGCCGTCTATGAGGACAAGGTCTATCTGGCAACGCTCGATTCCAAACTGGTCGCGCTTGATGCCAAAACGGGCAGCGTCGTTTGGCAGACCCAGATTGCCGATCCCACGCTCGGCTATAGCGAGACGATGGCGCCAACCGCCGTGAACGGTAAGATCTTGATCGGCACGAATGGCGGCGAATATGGCATTCGCGGCTTCGTCCGCGCCTATGACGCCAAGACCGGCAAACTCGTTTGGAATTTCGACACGACCCCAGAGAACTCCGTTGGCGTATGGGCAACCACAGATGCCACGGGCCGCGACATGCATCGCGATATCGCGGCCGAGAAAGCCCAGTTGGCCAAGACCGGCGACCCGTATAAGACGGTCGGCGGCGGCGTGTGGCAGAACCCGGCTGTCGACCTCAAAACCAACCGCATCTACTTCGTGGTTGGCAATCCCTCACCTGACCTCGACGGCGCAATCCGCCCCGGCGACAATCTCTACACGGAGTCGCTCGTATCGGTCGATCTCGAGACCGGTAAATATGTATGTCACTTCCAGTACATCGCCCATGACGTTTGGGATCTGGACGCTGTCAGCCCGGCGATCCTGGTCGACGTGAAGGACAAGGACGGCAATGTCGTGCCCGGTGTCATTCATGGCAACAAGTCTGGGCATGTCTATGTGCACAACCGCAAGGATTGCAGCCTCATCCGCTTCTCCGAGGCGATGGTAGCGCAAGAGGGCATGTGGACATTGCCGACCAAGGAAGGTGCACGCATGCTGCCGGGCGCCAATGGCGGCGTCGAATGGTCGCCGATGGCGGTCAACCCCGAGCTCGGACTGACCTACGCGGTGAACCTCCACCAACCGATGACCTATGCCGTCGAGAGCTCGCCCTATCCGGGCGGCAAGCTCTGGCTCGGCGGCGCCTTCAAGGTGATCGCGACCGAGGCGTCGTTCGGCAACGTCACCGCCGTCGACTACAACACCGGCAAGATCGCCTGGCAGGTCAAGACGCCGTTGCCCATGATGGGCGGCGCGCTCACGACGGCCGGTGGTCTCATGTTTACCGGCGAAGGCAATGGCTGGTTCAGGGCCTATGACGCTGCAAGCGGCAAGGTGCTGTGGTCGTTCTTTGCGGGCGCTGGCGTCAATGCGCCGCCGGCCTCCTACTCGGTGGACGGCAAGCAGTACATCGTGGTCGGCGCGGGTGGTAACACCCAGATCGACTTCAAGCGCGGCAACAACATCATCGCCTTTACGGTGGATTGATCGTTCCGTCGCCTGCTTGACGTTAGACATTCAAGACTGAGGGACGGGGCATCGCCAATGCCCCGTCCTTTTCATGACGGACCCTGGACCTGGCTGACGAGAGGTCGTGACAATGCCGCTCTTTCCCCTCCCCGCACGCTCCGGATGCGCGGCTCTGCTCGCAGCGCTGATGCTCATCAGTTCGGCCGCCCTTGCCGCCGGTCCCATCGAGGAAAAGGCGAAGCTTTGCGCCACCTGCCATGGCGAGCAAGGCATCCCCATTAACAAGACGACGCCGGTGATCTGGGGCCAGAACGAGGGCTACCTGTTTCTCCAACTTCGCGACTTCAAGAGCGGCACCCGTAAGAACGACTTGATGTCGCCGGTCGCCGCTACCCTGGAAAAGGATGACCTGCTGGCGCTGGCGGCCCATTTCACGAAACTGAAATGGCCCAATCTGCAGCAACCGGAAGCGCCAAAGCACGTCGCCACTAAGGCTCTAACCGCCAGCGCGTCCGTCGGTTGCCCAGGCTGCCACCTCGCCCACTATCAGGGTGACGGCACCACTGCTCGGCTTGCCGGACAGCAGCGCGACTATCTCGCCAAGACCATGGCGGACTTTCGCGACGGCAAACGGGGCAACAACCCCGGCATGTCCGACCTGATGAAGGCGACATCACCCGAGGACTTGACCGCGCTCGCCGAATATCTCGCGGGTCTGCAGATCGACCAATATCTTGGCAGCGAGCATCGTTAGCGCTTACCGTCCTGCCAGCTTCTCGCGCAGCGCCGTGAGCGAGGTTAGGTCGCCTGCCGTCTTGCCCTGCTTGTCCTTGAGGGTCTTGTCGGCCCCGTGGGCGAGCAACAGATCGACGGCGGCCGCGTGGTTGAGCTCGGCTGCGATCATCAGCGCGGTTCGGCCGCGATTATCCTGGTCGTCGAGACGCGCGCCACGCTCGATGAAGAGCGTCATGACGTCGATGACGTCGTTTACGCCGGCCTCATCGGAATAGCCGGAAGCCCACATCAGCGCCGTGAGATCGTTGCCGTAGTGGGTGTTGATATCGACGCCGTGGTCGAGAAGCAGGCGAACGACGGCAGGAAAGCCGCGGCCGGCCGCATAGATGATGGCCGTCTTCTCCGTCTTGTCGCTTGCCTTGGGGTCGGCGCCCATCTCGATCAGGAGCTCAACGATGGGAGCGCTGCCCATATAGGCGGCTGCCGAAAGCGGCGTGATCCCAGTGCGGCCAGGCAGGCTGATATTCGCGCCACGCTCGATCAACAGACGCACGATGGGAAGTCTCCCCTGCTCGGCGGCCCGGAAGAGCGCAGTCGAGCCTTCGATGTTTTGCGCATCGATCGGTGCGCCCTTATCGAGGAACAGCGCGACGAGCGCGGACTCACCGGCCACGGCCGCGCGCGCGAGCGGCTTTGCTCCAAGACGATCGCGCGCCTCGAGCGAAGCGCCCGCGCTGATAAGGAGCTTGGCCAGGTCCAGGCAGCCCTTATCGGCTGCGGAAAACAGCATGGCGTTGATCTCGATCGAGGTCGCCCCCCGCGCGATCTGCTCGTAGCGTTGATCGAGGCTGCGGCACACCTTCGCGTTGGCGAATGTGTCTGCCGGGAAGCACGCGAGGCTTGAGATCGTGGTGGCCAGAGTTGCGGCAACGCGAAACGAGGGCTTGAGCATAGGGTTTTTTAGAAGCTTATTGTGACGGTGTCGAGCCCTACCCGAGCACAAGGCATTTATTGGTTCAAAGGCCATGCGCCTGCTGCCAGGCCTGCATCCCGCCGTGGATATGGCGCGAGGCGGTGAGACCCACGGCCTGCGCCGCTTGCACCGCCATGGCTGACCGCTCCCCATAGGCGCAATAGAAGATGAGGCGCTTGCCTGCGGCCTTTGCCAGCTGCTGCAAGAGGCCGTCAGCCTTCAGACTTTCCTCCACGTCGGGATAGGCGACATGCAGCGAGCCCGGAATGATCCCGTGTTTCCGCCTTTCCTGATCCTCTCTGAGGTCGATCAGGGCGACGTCGGGCTGGCTCAGAAGCGCTTTCGCCTCCTCCGCGCTGATCGCCCAGCCCTTGCCCGCGACAATCTGCTGGGCGAGCCCAATACGCATATTGGTGGGGACCGCGACGTCCATCATTTTCGGGTTGGGCAGGTTGAGATTGTTCATGAGGCCGACATAGTCATCGATCGACTTCACCTGCAGCCGTGGATTGAAGGCCTTCTCCTCGCCGATGGTCGAGACCGTGTCGCCTTTATAGTCATGCGCCGGATAGACCAGCGTCTCATCCGGAAGCTTGAGCAGGCGCCCGAACAGCGAATCGTATTGCGCCCGCGGATCGCCGTTCTGGAAGTCGGTGCGCCCGGTGCCTCTGATTAGCAGCGTGTCGCCGGTGAACACCCGGTCGGGCAAGATGTAGCTGTAGGAATCGTCCGTGTGGCCGGGCGTGTAGAGCGCCTCGAGGCTTAACCCCTCGATGCCGACACGATCGCCGTCGGAGACGCGGATGGAGACCACGTCGGCTTTGGTCTGCTCCCCCATCACCGTGATGCAGCGCGTGCGCTCGCGGAGCGCCTCAAGTCCCGTGATGTGGTCGGCATGGAGATGCGTGTCGATCGCCTTCACCAGCCTGAGATCGAGCTCCTTGAGGAGCTGGATGTAGCGGTCGACCCGTTCGAGGACGGGATCGATGATGAGCGCCTCCCCGCCATGGCGGCTCGCGAGAAGGTAGCTGTAGGTGCTCGAAGTGCTGTCGAACAGCTGCCGGAAAATCATGTCTAAACCTTCTGAACGCGGAAAGGAGGGGTTGGGCCACGGCTCGCGTCATGCTTGTGCCGGGGCGCGAGCATTATAGCAGCAGGCCCGGCACGAATGAGACTGATCTGACCAACCCTGGAGGATGGACGGAAAAACAGGATAGACTGCGCGCCTTAGGGAAGCCACCACATGCCGTCCACGGACAAGACCATGACAAGCAACGGGCCGATCCGCGCATCGCTTGTCGTCTGCGCCGTCATCCTGGCTTGCGCGGCGCTCTATGTCGCGAGCGCGGTCTTTGCCCCGCTCGCCTTCGCGCTGTTCATCCTGGCCATCGTCTGGCCGCTTCAGGCGGCGTTAGAAGAACGGCTGCCCAAGGGCCTCACGCTGTTCGTCACGCTTGCCGTCACCATCGTCGTGGTCTTGATCTTTGCGTCGATGATCACCTGGGCGCTGAGCGCGGTCGGCGACTGGCTGCTGAACAACGTGCAGCGGTTCCAGGCTCTCTATGTGCAGGCGACCGACTGGCTGGAAGGCCACGGCATCTTCGTTGCCGGCGTTCTTGCCGAACGCTTCGATGTGATCTGGCTGCTGCGCCTGTTTCAGGATATCGCCAATCGCCTCAACCGGCTTGCCGGCTTCGCCATCCTGGTCTTCGTCTTTTTGATGATGGCGCTGCTCGAAGTGGAGCAGTTCGGCCGCAAGCTCGCCACCCTTAAGGACGGCGGGAAGCTCAACCACGCCATCGCCGGCATCGCCGTCAAGTTTCGCCGCTATATGCTGGTGCGCACGCTGCTCAGCCTTCTCACCGGGCTCGCCATCTGGGGCTTTGCCACGATGGCCGGCCTCGAGCCCGCCGTCGCCTGGGGCTTGCTCGCCTTCGCGCTCAACTACATTCCTTTCATCGGCCCCTTCGTCGCCACCCTCCTCCCCGCCGTCTTCGCCGTGGCCCAGCTCGACACCTGGCAGGCGGTCATCCTCGTCTTCATCGGGCTGACGGCCATCCAGTTCCTCATCGGCAACTATCTCGAGCCGCTGGCGGCCGGCGCCGCGCTCTCCATTTCGCCTTTGGCGGTCGTCTTCGCCGTGTTCTTCTGGGGCCTGTTGTGGGACATTCCCGGCGCGCTGATCGGCGTGCCCATCATGCTCACCATCATCGCCATCTGCGCCGAGTACCCGTCGAGCCGGTTTGTGGCGACACTGCTGTCGGGCGCGCCCTCCGACGGCAAGAAGAAGTCTTGAGACCTTACCATGGCGGCTAAACGCGAGAAGAAGAAGGGAGTAGGCGATGCGCGCGGCGCGCGATCGCTGATCGACCCTCGCCGCGGCGACATCGAGGACGATGCCTCCAGCACCAAGCGCCGCTCGATGCTGTCGCTCTTCGGCAGCCTGCTCGTCGAGATCAGCCTGCCCAAGCTGATCCTCGCCTGGACGCTTCTGCTCGTGCTGCCCGGCCTCCTGCTCGGCCTGGCGCCGATCGTCTTTGTCGAATGGCTCACCATCGTCACCGACAAGCTCGCGTCTCTGGTGATCGGGCTTTGGTCGCTTACCATGCTTGCCGTCCTCATCACGCTCGGGTGGTTCGGGTGGCGCGCGCTGTTCCGCACCGCCGAGAAGAATTTCTGGGCGCTCAATTCGATCGTCGTCGAGCCGACCTATGCCGGCTTCCGTGAAGCCTTCCGTCAATTGGCGGAGCGGCTCTTCGCCCGCAACGCAAGCGATACCAGCCGGGCCAGACTGCGCGCCGCCTCGGCGGCCATCGCCGGTATTCTCGTCTGCGGTCTGGCTTTTCTCGTGGTCTGGCTCGTCTGGCCGCATACCCATCTGTTCGGCAGCATCTCGGAAATCGACTCCTGGAAAAGGGTGGCGGTGGTGGCGCTGGCCAACAGCGTCGTCGCGGTCCTTGCCTATCTCGCCATCGCCGCGCTGGCCTGGGGCTTCGCCGACGCCACCATGGCGCAGCCGCGCAATCTCGGCAGGTTCGACGAGGCGCCGGAGAAGGGCCGCCTTTGGCGCATCGCCCATCTCTCCGACATCCATGTGGTGGGAGAGCGTTACGGCTTTCGCATCGAGAGCGGCCGGTCCGGCCCGAGCGGCAACGAGCGGCTGAAGCGCCTGCTCAAGCAGCTCGAGGCGCTCGACGCCAAGGACAAGCTCGACACCATCCTCATCACCGGTGACATGACCGACGCCGGCCTGTCCGGCGAATGGGCCGAGGTGCTCGATGCTCTCGCCGCGCATCCGTCTTTCACTGGGCGCGTGCTGATGCTGCCCGGCAATCACGATCTCAACATTGTCGATCGCGCCAATCCGGCACGCATGGATTTACCCACGAGTCCGAACCGGCCGCTACGTCAGATCAGATGCCTCTCCGCCATGAACGCGGTCCAAGGCGCACACGTGCGCGTGGTCGATCGCACTGAAGACTGCCTGGGCGGAACGCTCGAAGCGGCCTTGAAGCCGCATGCCGCCGCGCTGACGCGGTTCGCGGATATCGCGAGACCCATCCTCTCCAAAGAGATCCCCGAGATCTGGGCGCGGGTATTTCCCATGATCGTCCCGCCCGCCAAGGCTAACGGGCTCGGCATCATCCTGTTGAACTCCAACGCCGACACGCATTTCTCCTTTACCAATGCGCTGGGGATGGTGTCGGCCGAGCAGATGCGCGGCGTCGAGATCGCGCGCGCCGAATATCCGGACGCCTGCTGGGTGATCGCGCTGCACCACCACGTCGTCGAATATCCCTGGGCCGCGAACGCCCTTTCCGAGCGCATCGGCACGGCGCTGATCAACGGCAATTGGTTCGTGCGCAGCCTCAAGCCGCTCGCGGGCCGCGCCATCCTCATGCACGGCCACCGGCATATCGACTGGATCGGCCAGTGCGCGGGGCTGCCGATCGTGTCGGCGCCATCGCCGGTGATGGAGGTCACCGACGACAAGGACACCGCCTTCTATATCCACAGTTTGGCGATCGGCGGCAACGGCAAGCTCAGGCTGCTTGAGCCCGAGCGCATCGTCGTCCCCGGCGAGCCGATCACTAGCCCTTGACGCGGAAGGCGAAGACGATCAGCGCCACGCCTTCGATCAAGAGCAGAATGCCGAACACGAAGGGGACGGCGAAGGCCGTCGTCACCGGAGAGCCGAGCAGCAGGACGCCGATGAGCAGGCTGATGATCCCGAGGATAAACGATCCGATGCCGCCGCCGCTGAACCCGCCGATGATCCCGGCGACGCCCATCACCAGGCTGACCACGCCGAGATAGATGACGACCGTAGTGGGCAGTGCCACCGCCGTCAGCACCGGATGGTTCAGGACGATGATGCCGGCGAGGATGCCGAGGATGCCGACCACGAGCGACCAGATCCAGGGTTGCGAGCGGTCGACGAAGACCCGCACCAGCTCCAGCACGCCGACAAATAGCAGGTAAAAGCCCAGAAACACCGCGAGCGCCAAGAGGGTCGCCGCCGGGTCCGTGAGCAGCAGGCCGCCGAAGATGACGGCGGCAATTCCCTCAAGCAGAAACACCCACCATATGTTGGACTGATCGACGCGTGCAGCTGCTTTAGCCATGACCTCGTCCTCCCTTGCTATCTGTCCGGCGCGAGCCAAGGGGGGCGCCTATCGGCCCTTCGCCCGCGTGATTCGCGTCCACGGTTGACAGACGCCGAGTTTACACCCTTGAGAGGGATGGAGATGTCACGATTTCGGCCAAGAGGCACTGTTCAAGACTGACTGATCTTGGCGCAACCACGAGTAGGAATTGATGCGAATTGCTGTCACCGGGGAAGCCGTTTCCGTTGCCGCGGAATGGGCGCCGCAAAAGGCCATCTGGACCGCCTGGCCGGCCGACCCCGACCAATGGAACGGGGACCTCAAGACCCCCCGTCGCGAGGTAGCGGCGCTGGTGCGCGCGCTCAGTCCATCGAACAGGGTGCGGCTGCTGGTGGCGGGCGAAGAGGCGCAAGGCTCGGCCCGCGCCGAGCTTGGCAACCTGGCCGAGATCATCCCGGCACGTTATGGCGATATCTGGCTGCGCGACACGGGCCCGATCTTTGCCCGTACCGATCGCGGCGCGGTCGCGCTCAGATTCAGGACCAATGGCTGGGGCGGCAAATTCGATCTCCCCGACGACGCGATGGTCGGCGACGACATCGCGCGGGCTTCGGGCACGCCGATCCGCAAATTCGACTTCGTGCTGGAAGGCGGCGCCATCGAGCAGGACGGCGAGGGCACGATACTCACCACGCGGCAAACCCTGCTGAATAGAAATCGCAATGGCTGGACGGAAGCGCAGGCAGAAGCGGCGCTGCGCGAAGCCTTCGGCGCGAAGAAGGTCATCTGGATCGACCAGGGCCTCTTGAACGACCACACCGACGGACATATCGACACGCTCGCCAGGTTCGTCGGCAACGGCCGCGTCGTTTGCCAGTCCCCTGAAGGAGCCCATGACCCTAACGCCGCGATCCTGAACGAGATCGCGCGCAACCTCGAAGCGGCGAGCGACGCGTCGGGCCGGAAGCTCCAAGTGATCCGCATTCCGAGCCCCGGCCTGGTGCTGGACGAGCTTGGCGAAGCGTCGCCCGCCTCGCATGTGAATTTCGTCATCGCCAACGGCATCGTTGTTGTGCCGACCTACGGCACGGCCACGGGAGAGCGCGCGGTCGAAGCCTTGCAGGGGGTCTTTCCCGGCCGCAAGGTCGTGGGGCTTCCCTCGCGCGGAGTTCTCGGCTCGGGCCTCGCCGGCGGCGGGTCGTTCCACTGCATCACCCGTGAGGAGCCCCTCTAGATGACCAAGCGCGTGCTGACCGTTGCGGCCATCCAGACCTCCTACGGCCCCGACATGAAGGCCAATATCGCCAAGACCGAAGGCTTCGTGCGCGAGGCCGCGCGCCAAGGCGCGCAAGTGATCCTGCCGTCGGAGCTGTTCCAGGGCATCTATTTTCCCACGCGGCAGGACCCGAAATGGTTCGCCACCGCCTATCCAGTACGCGAGCATCCCGCCGTGCTGGCGCTCGCAAGACTCGCCAAGGAGCTGAAGGTGGTTGTCCCCATCTCCTTCTTCGAGAAGGACGGCCCCCGCTACTACAACAGCGTGGCGGTGGCGGATTCCGGCGGCGAGATCCTTGGCGTCTATCGCAAGAGTCACATTCCCGACGGCCCGGGCTATCAGGAGAAATATTATTTCCGCCCCGGCGATACGGGCTTCAAGGCCTGGAAGACCGAGGCCGGCACCATCGGCGTCGGCATTTGCTGGGACCAATGGTACCCGGAGGCCGCGCGCGCCATGGTGCTGGAGGGCGCCGAGATCCTGTTCTATCCCACGGCAATCGGCTCGGAGCCTTACGATCCGACGCTCGACACCCACAGACAATGGCAGCGCGCGATGCAGGGTCACGCGGTCGCCAACGCCGTGCCGGTGGTGGCGGCGAACCGCATCGGGACCGAAGACAATGACGGCGTCACGCAAAGCTATTACGGCCATTCCTTCATCGCCGACCATACGGGAGCGCTGGTCGCGAGCTTTGGCGATAAGGACGAAGGCGTGCTCGTGCACTGCTTCGATCTCGACGAGATCGCCCGCTACCGCGCCGAATGGGGCTTCTTCCGCGACCGCCGCACCGACCTCTACGCCAAGAGCATCGTGTGACCGCTCATAACAATTTTCGCGAGATGACAGTCACACCCAAACGCCAATCTGCCGATCTCTCGATCGACTCTTCATTCTTCGCGTTATTGACCGAGAGCTATGCGCGGTTCGTGGGAGCGCCCCTCGTTCCACCCGGAAAGGACGCTCAATGGTTGTATCGCGCCGCGCCGTTCGCCGTCCTCGCCCACGGTACCGACCCTGACCCGAGCTTCATCTACGCCAACAAGGCCGCCCAGGCCTGTTTCGAATATTCGTGGGAGGAGTTCTTGTCGCTGCCCTCGCGGCTCTCGGCCGAGCCGTCGGATCGGGCAGAGCGGCAGACGCTGCTGGAGGAAGTTCGGCGCCACGGATTCATGTCCGGCTATCGGGGCATCCGCATTGCGAAGTCGGGTAAGCGCTTTATCATCGAGGATGGTGCAGTCTGGGAGCTCATCGACCGGGACGGTATAAGG
>JALHTP010000439.1 GCA_022865725.1 Methyloceanibacter sp.
GCGGTGTTTTCGCCCATTGAGTCGCATTCAGGGGTCAAGTTTCAGAATGGTGCGGTTGGGAAAGGATCGCGCAATTGAGCACCAGGTCGAGCGGGCGAGAGGCGACCGAGGACGCGATGGTTCCGGACCTGTCCTTTCCGAAAATTCCATCCGGCCTAGATTCGCACAATGACGGCGTTTATGGCGCGGTGTTCACGCGGAGTGTTCGGTCGATAAGCATTCGCGACCGCCCTATCGCGTCTCGATCGCCGTGGCAGAATGGATATGTCGAGCGCGCAATCGGCTCGATCCGACGTGAGTGTCTTGACCACATGATTGTGTGGAGCGAGGCCCATCTTCAGCGCGTCCTGAAGGAATACACTTCTTATTACAACGCGGCACGGACCCATCTCAGCCTGCAGAAAGATGCTCCATATCGCCGACTTATTGAGCGCCGCGGTCGCATCGTCACTAGCGACATCCTGGGCGGACTTCACCATCAATACTGTCGGATTTAGTTTTCGGAATGGACAGGGGAGGCTCGCGGGATGTTCGATTTCCTAGTGTTTGCCGGCGTCGGCTTCCTCGCCCAGCTGATCGATGGCGCGCTCGGCATGGGATATGGCGTCATCTCCTCCGTCATGCTGCTGACGACCGGCGTTCCGCCGGCCCAGACCTCCGCGTGCGTACATGCCGCGAAGCTCTTCACCACGGCGACCTCGGGAGCCTCGCATATGGTTCACGACAATGTGGACCGCAAGCTGATGCTGCGATTGGCCTTGGCAGGCGTGGTGGGGGGCGTGCTCGGCGCGGCACTTCTTACCCAGATTTCCGGGGCGACGATGCGGCCGATCGTATTCATTTACCTCCTCATCGTTGGAATTGTCATTCTGGTCCGCTGCTTCAAGCCGGCCGCCGAATCGGCTCCGCGAGCCAGGCTGGTAGCACCGCTCGGCGCCATTGGCGGCTTCCTGGACGCAATCGGCGGCGGCGGCTGGGGGCCGGTTGTGACATCGACGCTGATCGGCACAGGAGCGCCGCCGCGCTACGTCATCGGCTCGGTGAATGCGGCCGAATTCGTGGTCACCTGCGCCATTGTCAGCGTCTTCGCCACCACCCTACTCTTCGGCGTCTGGCATGAATCGGAGGGGTTGCTGGAGCAGGCGGTTCCGGTCATCGGGCTAATCGCCGGCGGCATTCCGGCCGCCATCGTCGCGGGCCGGCTGTTGAAACATGCCCCACGCCGCCCACTCTCAATTGCCGTCAGCATATTGATCATCACCTTGTCGTCATTCGAACTCGTCAAATGGCTGGGCATGCTCGGTTGAAGAAGACTAGCAGGCATTGTCAGACAAACCTGAGCGGGCCTGCGAAGGGTGCTGGTCTGAGGGCGTTCAGGCCGCCAGCTGACGCCACTCGGCCAGGGCGGCAGAGCGGTTCTGTTTGAAGATGTCGCGGCGGTTGAGGTGACGGTCGTGGTTGAAGTGGTTGTGGATTGAGGCGTGGGCGGCTGCAAATTTCTGTAGGGTCCTTACGGCCCTGAACCTCTGCATCGCTCGTTCTCGTCGAACCGTCCCGTGGCAGATGTCGATGCCCCGCTCGAACAGAATATCCTCGACCTGTCGCA
>JALHTP010000440.1 GCA_022865725.1 Methyloceanibacter sp.
CCTGCCGGCAATGCCGGCGACCGCATCGCCTGCGGCGTGGTCACGCCTTAGCTAACGGCACGCCGGACTTCGAATCCCTCCCCTGAAAGGGGGAGGGTGGCGCGCCATAGGCGCGCCAGGTGGGGGTCACAGGGCAAACTCAAGCGCCTGGGTCTGACCCCCTCCCCGACCCTCCCCTTTACAGGGGGAGGGAGTTTCCTCTGTAGCGGGTCGATTGCCCCCGCCCGCCGACTTGCGTTATGACAAGGCTCGTCTGGACAACAACAGCACCGAAAACCCATGGGCAACGCCAAATTGAGGGCCGAGCGGCCGCTCTCCCCGCATTTGCAGATTTACCGGCCGATGCTCACCATGATGATGTCGATCGCGCACCGCATCTCGGGTGCCTCGCTGGCGGTCGGCTTCCTCCTGCTGGCCTGGTGGCTGGTCGCCATCGCCGCAGGGCCGGAAGCCTACGCTCAAGTCTCGAGCTTCTTCGGCAGCATCGCCGGACGGACGCTGCTCTTTCTCTTTAGCTGGGCGCTCATCCACCACATGCTGGGCGGCATAAGGCACCTGATCTGGGACACCGGCCACGGCCTCGACAAAGTGAGCATCGAGATCTTCGCCTGGGCGACCATCATCGGCTCGACCGCGCTCACCGTGCTCGTCTGGGTCGTGGGCTATTGGCTGAGGGGGGCGTACTAGCCATGGCGACCCCCCTCAAGCGCGTTCGCGGGCTGGGCGCCGCCCATCGCGGCACCGAAACCTTCTGGCGCCAGCGCATGACGGCCATCGCCAACGTGCCGCTCGTCCTCTTCCTCATCCTCTCCATCGTCACCCATATCGGCGCCGGCTACGAGGAGGCGCACGCCTATTTCGCCCGGCCCCTCGTGGCGTTGGCGCTGCTCGCTCTCGTGATCTCGGCCGCGATCCATATGCGCATCGGGTTGAAAGAGATCATCGAGGATTACGTCCATGGCGGGATGAGGGTCGTAGCCATCCTGCTTGTCACCTTCTTCACCGCCGGCGTCGGACTCGCTTCCGTCCTCGCCATCGTCAAGATCAGTCTCGGATCCTAGTTTCATGCCTCAAGACGCGACACCCAACGACGCCCCGCCCCACAACGCGGTCCAGATCAACGGCCGCGCCTACGCAATCGTCGATCACGCTTATGACGTGGTGGTGGTGGGCGCCGGCGGCTCGGGCTTGCGCGCCGTGGTCGGCTGTAGCGAAGCGGGTTTACGCACCGCCTGCATCACCAAGGTGTTTCCCACCCGCTCCCACACCGTGGCGGCGCAAGGCGGCATCGCCGCGGCGCTCGGCAATATGGGCCCCGACGACTGGCGCTGGCATATGTACGACACGGTGAAGGGGTCCGACTGGCTGGGCGATCAGGACGCCATCGAATATCTCTGCCGCAACGCGCCGGAGGCCGTCTACGAACTCGAGCATTGGGGCGTGCCCTTCTCGCGCACCGAGGACGGCAAGATCCTCCAGCGCGCCTTCGGCGGCATGACCATGGATTTCGGCAAGGGCCCGGCCAAACGCACCTGCGCGGCGGCGGACCGCACCGGCCACGCCATGCTGCATACGATGTACGGCCAGGCGCTCCGCCACTCCGCCGAGTTCTTCATCGAGTATTTCGCCATCGACCTGATCATGGACGACGAGGGGCGCTGCCGCGGCGTGATCGCTCTGTCGATGGAAGACGGCAGCCTTCACCGCTTCCGCGCGCAACAAACCATCCTCGCCACCGGCGGCTATGGCCGCGCTTATTTCTCCTGCACCTCCGCGCATATCTGCACCGGCGACGGCAACGCCATGGTGCTTCGCGCCGGCCTTCCGCTCCAGGACATGGAGTTCGTGCAGTTCCACCCGACCGGCGTCTACGGCGCCGGCGTGCTCATCACCGAAGGCGCGCGCGGCGAAGGCGGCTTCCTGCGCAATGCCTCGGGCGAGAAATTCATGGAGCGCTACGCGCCCTCGGCCAAGGACCTGGCCTCGCGCGACGTGGTCTCCCGCGCCATCACCATCGAGATCCGGGAAGGCCGCG
>JALHTP010000441.1 GCA_022865725.1 Methyloceanibacter sp.
ATACCAACGTCTTCGCCGGCAAATACAGCGCCAGGTACGACAAGGCGGTCGCCTGTCTGACCAAGGATCGCCAGGCCTGCTCGCCTTCTTCGATTTTCCTGCCGAGCATTGGGACCACCTGCGCACCTCGAACCCGATCGAGAGCGTGTTCGCCACGGTGCGGCACCGAACCGTGCGGTCAAAAGGATCGCTGTCGTCCAGGACCGCCAAGCTCATGGTCTTCAAGCTCGTCTCTGCGGCCGCCAAAACATGGCACCGATTGAAGGGCGAAAACCAGTTGCCGAAAGTCGTTCGAGGCGTCAAATTCCACAACGGCGTCGAGGTGATCGAGACGCCGGCTCACAACGCCGCCTGATCGGCCGCGTCACCCAAATTCCGGCATAGCTCCATGGCGCCAAGCGACAATCGCGGCGTGAACCGTTGTGGCCATGATCATTTGGCCTGCAAATTTTCGATTAACGTGACAGTGCCCGCAGAACCCCAAATCTTCAGCTATCCACAAGTCGGCCGGCCGATTACCCCATCTTTAGTCAATTTTCTGTCGTGTAGCGCAGGGGCTTTAATGGGGCGCGCCAACGGGCCCTAAGGAGGAATCCCCCATTTACCTTAGCGCTAGGCCTTCGCCATCGGGCCGATCTTGTCGGTGTAGAAACAGCGCATGAAAGATTCGCAGCCAGATGTTCTCGCAGCCGAGCTCAAAGCTCTGAAGAGCAGAGTCGGAGCCTTAGAAAAGCTGCTTGAGCGCATTTTCCGCCAAAAGCCCGTATCCGAGAGGCAATTGGAACGGGCTCTGCGTGCCCTGCGCACAGGTTCTGCCGATATGCATGATTAACTGGCATAGGGTGGGGAGTGGCGCTCATCCGCTCCATTGTCGCAGCAAGATGCGGCGGCCATCGCGCGTTCTACAAATAACCCTATCCCCGTCACTTCAGGCCGGTGGCTTCTTTGTTGCGCCGGTCTCGCCCACTTTTGGAGTACGTTGATCTGGCCGCGTGGCTTATCGGGGGAGATGGAAATGTGGATACTCTGGACTATCGTGATCGGCTTCGTCGCTGGTGTTTTAGCTAAGTTTCTAACCCCAGGCGACACACATGAACCTCAGGGCTTCATCCTCACAACACTCTTGGGGATCGCAGGAGCCTTCGTCATGACCTACCTTGGTCAGGCTTTAGGTTGGTATCAAGAAGGCCAGGCCACAGGGTTTTTTGGTGCGACCCTGGGTGCAATCTTAATCCTGTTGGTGTGGGGCTTCATCGCATCTAGGAGACAAACTCCTTGATTCGCGGTCGGTGGTTCAGTGCCGTGCCGAAGTTCCCAAGATACGGGTCGTGGGTTCAATCCCCATCAAACCGGCGCCTATGGTGTGCTGGTAGCCGCCGGGGGCTTGCGCAAGAAGAGCTATCTGCCTCCCCTGAGTCCGCTTCTGCGCGTGAAGTGGACGTAGCGTGTTGAGGCGTTGGACGTCTGCTTGGTGCCACTAACGGAGATAGGCGATTGACAAAGCGTAAGTCATGCAAGGCCTATTCGCAGACCGTCGTCTTTCGGTCCTGGAGGTCCAGATGCAAGTGAGTCCGATGGACGTCGTTGGCCTCGGGCCCCATAACCGTCGAGAATACCTTGCAGCCACCGTCATGCACGAGACGTAGAAACTTGCCTTCGGCAACAGCTTTAGGATCGACCCCAGACGCGGCGTTTTGATCGGCGCTGGTCGCGCTGCTTGGCGCCGCAGCCGTGGAGATCTTCACCACGTCGCTCACTGAGCCCTTGATGTTCTTCTCGGTCTTCTGCTGGCCGACAGAACCTGTAACACCGGCAGCCGTTTTCTTTGCCTTCGCAGCTGCAATCAGGTCTCGCTGGGTAGGACCCCAGCCGCGCGTGACGTCGACCTTTCTGCCATCGGCAAGGACAAGCATTGGCAGATCGATCGCATTGGCAAAGGCATGTTGGCTGAGGTGGCCATTGGGCAGGTTATAGACGTTGCGGCATACGTACGACGAACCGATGATCTTCGACACCGGCGACGAGAATGCCTCTCTAGCCGCGGGCTGCACGCTCTCCCTAAGCCAGCGATCGAGCCCGACTACCATGGCGCAGTCGAGGACCAGAGGCGGATCGAATGAGACCTTATCCATCCCGCCGATGCTCTTCACAAGCACCGGCGCGGGCGAGCCGCAATCGCCACTTCGGAGCGGGGCTAACGGAGCCACATCAGCGGTTACCGGCGCCAGCGCTTGCACGCATTGCATGAGCGCGGTCCGGATCTCCTCGTCGGTCCAAGCGGCCGCTGGCGCCTGAGGCTTTTGAGTACCAGCTTTCTCTAACGACGACGCTATGGGCAGCCAATTTTTCAGCGATCCGAGCCAAGTTTGAGCGGGCCCCAACCATAGGGGAGCGGTCAAAACGGTCAGCAAAGCAAAGCCACATACCGCGACGGCGGAAACTAGTTTTGGAAAGCCTGACTGTTCGTCTTCGTTCATCTCCTCATGTGCACATCGACCCGTTAAAAGCTCATGTACCGAACCCAATGTTGTGACGCGGCTGACGGTTTTTTCCATTGGGCGAGCGGAAGCCACCCTTCACTTGCATCATGCGAATGACAGTCAGCCAGGACATGCTCACGGCCTTGAGGATCATAAGCGTGGCAGCGATGACGTAGGTCGCGAACACGGGGTTTTGTAGGCTTAGCTTGTCCATGGTTCTTCCCCCAGCCTCATTGGAGTTTCGAATCGTGCGCGTAGGCGAGGCGGACGAGTGCCCACGATGCTTACGCGGGGCTCTTGCCGAGGCGTCAGACGGTTAGCTGCTCATGCTCGCCTTCTTTTGGGGCGGCGGTGGCCGAGCGGGATTCCGAGCACACGGGCCTTTTGTCTGAGGGCACCCGGGGTACGCTTGAGTGCTCTAGAGATGGTTTTGACGGGCGTTTTGTCTCTTGAGTGCTGTCTCAGTTCTTTCACATCAGCACGGGTCCAATCACGACGAACAATGCGTTTTCTCGTGGCAATAGGTTTGGCCATCAGCTTCTCCTTTTTTTTCACGGGCTCTGATAGCACAACTTTTGGCCACGAGTGCATCTCGCTGCGGGAGAGCGCGGCCTTCATGGGGCGCGATATGTCCGGTACGGGTCAGTCGGCGACATCAGTGCAGCGCTCGGTGATATCTGCTCTTGGGGCAATTCCAGACATTCAATTCAGGTCATAAACCGCAAACCGCCGACAGAAATGTCGGCCGAAAATGCGCGGCCAATGGCAACCACGCCGATGCGGCGTAGGCGGCGCGTATTCAGTGGAACATCAGTGCGATACGGCGCAAATTTATCGAATGGAAGCTGAGCGGTCCGCCACTCCAGGTCGCCTCTGAAACCTTGCCGATAAGATTGCCACGGTCGGTTGAGATCGTCTGTTCGCAGATGAACGCCGTAGTCCTCGCCGTTGCCGAAAACGTCGAGCTCGATTCCTCGCCAGTCACTGACATCCA
>JALHTP010000442.1 GCA_022865725.1 Methyloceanibacter sp.
AGAGCGGCATCTGATGAGTCGAGCCGTAGAACAGATCCTTGTCGGAGAAGAACGCGGCCTGCGTGCCGTTGCCGTGATGCACGTCGAAATCGACCACGGCCACACGCTTGGCGCCGTGCGCGGCGCGGGCATGCAGCGCAGCGACAGCCACGGTGTTGAACAGGCAGAAGCCCATGGCGCGGGACGGCTCGGCATGGTGGCCTGGGGGGCGCACCGCGCAAAACGCATTGTCGGCTTGGCCAGCCATGACCTGGTCGACCGCGTAGATCGCCGCGCCCGTCGCGCGAAGCGCCGCCTCCCAGCTTCCGGGTGAGACAACGGTATCGGGATCGAGCCATTTATGATCGTGCTTGGGGATGGCGGCGCGAACCATCTCCACATAGGCCTTGGGGTGTAGGCGCCCGATCGCGGCGAGGTCGGCCAGCGGCGCCTGCTCTCGCTTCAGCTTCTTGAAGGCGGGCGCCGCGAGCGCGTCGTCGATGGCGCGGAGCCGGTCCGCCCGCTCGGGATGGCCGTCGCCCGTGTCGTGCAGAAGGCAGGCGGGGTGCGTGAGGAGGAGAGTGGTCATGCGTGAAGTGATGGTGGAACGCGACCGATCATCGGTCAACATTCCGAGGTCCAGTTAGAATGACTTCTCCAGCCCGGCTTCCTTGAGAATCTTATTTGCCAAGTGCCGAGATTTGATCTTGACGGGCACGGCAAAGCGTTCGAGACGGGGTTCTCCCAGACGTCATGGTCTCCGCGGCCGTGGCGTACGAACACGCAGCCATTTGCATCCAGGATTTCTCGAAGCGGCTTGCCGTAATCTTTCACGCAGCGTCAGAACTGAGCTGGACGCGGGTACTCACACGCACAACAAGCTCGACGGGTACTTCTGTTTCCCCTGCTTCTGCGGGCTGAAGGAGATCGGCAATGACCGCCGGCAATTTATCCACCAGGCCTTCCAATGTCTCGGCCTCGGCGTTAAGGCCGAAGAGATCGCTCTCTTCGACGAACCAGACGCCGGCTTCGGGGTCATGGGCGGCTTGGACGATGACGCTGCGGGCCATGGGGGACTTTCGCTGGAGTAAGACCTGCGTTCATCTTATACGCGCAGACTTTAGGCACCAAGGAACTAAGTAGTTTACCCATGCCCATCCTTCCCGCCACTCCGGAGGCCATCAGGCAAGCCGCCCAAGCGCTTGCCCGCGGCGACATCGTCGCCTTTCCCACCGAGACCGTTTACGGGCTCGGCGCCAACGCGCTCGACGCCCGCGCGGTGGCCAAGGTGTTCGCCGCCAAGGAGCGGCCGCGCTTCAACCCGCTCATCGTGCATGTGCCTGACCTCGCGGCGGCTGAGCTCTACGCCGTCATCACCGACACGGCGCGGCTCCTCGCCGAGGCCTTTTGGCCGGGGCCGTTGTCGCTCGTGCTCCAGAAGCGCCCCGCATGTGGAATCGCCGACCTTGTCAGCGCGGGCCTCGACACGATTGCCCTTAGGGCGCCGGCCCATCCGGTCGCCCAAGCTCTTCTTGCCGAAGTGAAGCTACCCATCGCGGCGCCGAGCGCCAACCGCTCCGGGCGGGTCAGCCCCACCACTGCGGCGCATGTGCAGGCCGAGCTCGGCGAGCTTCCCGCCATGATCCTCGACGGCGGCCCGTGCCCTCTCGGCATCGAGTCGACGGTGGTGAGCGTGATAGGGCTAGAGCCAGGTCTGCTGCGGCCGGGCGCGCTGCCCCGCGAGGCGATCGAGCTCGTGCTGGGAAGGCCTCTCGCCAGAGCCAAGGCCAACCACCGTGGGGCTTCTCCAGGGCAGCTCGCAATCCATTACGCGCCCGCCACGCCACTTCGCCTCAACGTCACTCGACCGGAAGCAGGCGATGCGCTGCTCGCGTTCGGACCCGACACTCCAGATTTCGATGGCCCAACTAGAAACCTAAGTCGCCAAGGCGATCTCAACGAAGCGGCGGCCAAGCTCTTCGCCACGCTGCGCGAGCTCGACCAGATGGGGGCCACGGCCATCGCGGTGATGCCGATTCCGGCCCACGGACTTGGCGAGGCCATCAACGACCGCTTGCAGCGCGCGGCCAATCGGGGCTAGCGCTCATTCCATGACGCGCGACCTAAGCCACGAACCCCCGAGCCAGGACACCATCGATGCGCTGGTCCGCATCGTGGGTGAGGCGCACGCGATCCGCGACGAAGCGGCCATGGCGCCCTATCTCGTCGAATGGCGCGACCGTTATCGCGGCAAGGCTGCGCTGGTGCTGCGCCCTGGCACGACGCAACAGGTCGCGGCGATCCTCGAACGCGCTAATGCGACCCGCACGGCAATCGTGCCGCAAGGCGGCAATACCGGCCTGGTCGGCGGACAGATCCCGTTCGAGTCAGGCCATGAGGTGGTGGTCTCGCTCGAGCGGCTTGCCCGCGTGCGCGACATCGACCTCGCCTCCAACACCATGACGGTGGAAGCGGGGCTCGTGCTTGCGCTAGCCCAGCAAGTGGCGGCGAGCGCGGGGCGCCTGTTTCCCTTGAGCCTCGCCTCGGAGGGAAGCTGCCAGATCGGCGGGGTGCTCGCCACCAATGCCGGCGGCATGGCCGTGCTCGCCTATGGCAACGCCCGCGATCTCACCCTCGGACTCGAAGTCGTGCTCGCCGACGGTCGCGTGTGGAACGGCTTGAAGGCGCTGCGCAAGGACAATTCGGGCTACGATCTCAAGGACCTGATCATCGGCTCGGAAGGGACGCTCGGCATCATCACCGCGGCGGTGTTGCGCCTGTTCCCTAAGCCTGTGGAGCGGGTGACCTGCATGACGGGCTTGACCGCGCTCGAAACCGCGCCTGTCTTCTTCGCCCGCGCCTTGGAGCAGGCCGGGCCGGCGCTCACGGCCTTCGAGATCATGCCACGGATCGGCTTGGAGTTCGTGCTGCGCCATGGGAGCTCGGTGCGCGATCCGTTTCCGTCCGCTTATCCCTGGTACGCATTGTTCGAGCTTACGAGCCCGCGCCAGGGGGAGGCGCTTCCACGCCTTGCCGAGACCGTGCTTGGCGATGGCGTAGAGGCCGGCGAGATCGGCGGCGCCGTCGTCGCCTCGTCGCTCGCGCAAGGAGAGGAGCTATGGCGCCTGCGCGAGCTGATGAGCGAGGTGCAGAAGCACGAAGGCGGCAGCATCAAGCACGACATCGCCGTGCCGGTGGCGCGGGTGCCGGAGTTCGTGGCCCGCGCCAATCAGCTCGTGGAACTCATGATCCCCGGCGCGCGGCCCGTCCCCTTCGGCCATCTCGGCGACGGCAACATCCATTACAATGTCAGCCAGCCGCCCGGCATGGACCGGGCCATCTTCCTGAGCTTCTGGGAGGCGCTCAACGCCGCCGTTTACGAGATCGTGCTCGATCTGGGCGGCTCGATCAGCGCCGAGCACGGGATCGGTCGCTTGAAGCGCGACCTCCTGCCCCACGCCAAGCAGCCGCTCGAGCTCGAGCTGATGCGAAAAATCAAGGCCGTGTTCGACCCGAACGGAATTCTCAACCCAGGGAAGCTGCTCTGATGAAGCGTCTCGAGACGGACAGACTGTGGACCGAGGTCGACGACTACATCACCGACTGCTTCGTCCCCGGCGACGACGCCCTCGATGCGGCGCTGGCGGCAAACGAAGCGGCCGGGCTGCCCCGGATCAATGTCGCGCCCAATCAGGGGAAGCTCCTGATGCTGCTCGCGCGCGCGATCGGAGCGCGACGCATCCTGGAAGTCGGCACGCTCGGCGGTTACAGCACGATCTGGCTCGCGCGCGG
>JALHTP010000443.1 GCA_022865725.1 Methyloceanibacter sp.
GACGATGGCGAGCGGAGCGAGGAAGAACACCACCACCCAGGCGATGGGTGGTACCGCCGTTGTCAAGAAGGCGAGCCGACGTTCTTGGGTCTGGGTGGCCATCGGCGGCTGTTCCTCCTCCTCGCTACCTCACATCAAGTCCGTTCAATCATGCCGCGCGCAGGCGCGTCATCGCCTCGTCGAGAAGACGGGTAACCTCGGGACCGAGGTAACGCGGATACTCGCATTTGGCCATGATGTCGGCAGGCGGGAAGATCACCGGGTTGTTTCTGTAGGACTCCGGCATCAGCGCCACGGCGGCGGCATTCGGAGACGGATACAGGATCGTCTTGGTGATCCCGGCGCCGACTTCCGGCTCGAAGATGTAGTTGAGGAATTTGAGAGCGTTCTCCGGATGCGGCGCGCCTTTCGGGATGGCCAGTGTGTCCTGCTGCCTCATGGCGCCTTCGTTTGGCACGACGAAACTGATGTCGTCGTCCTCGACCATGATCTGCGCGATGTCGCCGTTATATTCCATTACCAAATCGACCTCGCCCGAGAGCAGCAGGTCCTGGCCATTGTCCTCATGGAAGGACTTGATGTTGGGTTTCTGCTTAATGAGCAGAGCCTCGGCCTGCTTGATCAGCTCCGGCGAGTCCGAGTTGATGGACTGGCCGAGATACTTGAAGCAATTGCGGAACAGCTCGCTCGCATCCGACATGACGGCGATGCGGCCCTTATAGGCGTCGGACTCAAACAGCCACTTCCAGCTCGTGGGGACTTCCTTGACCTTCGACTTGCGATAGCCGATGCCGATGACGAGCCAGGTATAGGGCAAGCTATATTTGCGGCCGGGATCAAAGGGTGCATCGGAGATGAACTCTGGCGCGATGTTCTTGATGTTCGGGATCTTGGCGTGGTCGAGCGGCTCGAGCAGGTTGGCCTGGATCATGCGCTCGACGAACTCGCTGCCTGGAACGATGACGTCATAACCCTGGTTGCCGGCACGCAGTTTGGCGAACAGCTCGTCGTTGGTCGCAAACAGGCTCATATTGACGTCGATGCCGCTCGCCTCTTTGAAGTCCTCGAGCGTGGTCTCGCCGATATAGGTGTCCCAATTGTAGAGATTGAGCTTCGGCTCCTCGCCGGCCGCCCACGCAGAGTTCTTCTTGCCCGAGAGGCTGATGCCGATCGCGGCGACGCCGAGACCCTTCAGAATTGAGCGGCGTGATGTGTGTTTGGTGAAAGATTTGCTGCGCTCGTTGGTCATAGTCACTCTCCCCTGTGTGTGCTGGCGGCCAGTTGGGTCTTGCGATCTGCTAGTGGTGGCTTGCGCGTCGTCGAGTATGGCGGCGGGCGGCCATCCCGGCTAGCCCATTCGCTAGCCATTTTCTGCCCCCGGGGCGTGACCAATCAGGCATCGATGGCCCCCAGGCAGATATATTTGATCTCGAGGTACTCATCCAAACCTTCGGCGGCGCCCTCGCGACCGAGACCGGATTCCTTGACGCCGCCGAAGGGCACGACCTCGTTCGAGAATATGCCTTCATTGACACCGACCATGCCGGCATCCAGTTTCTCGGCGACGCGCCAGGCGCGGCTCAAATTCTGGCTGAACACATAGGCGGCGAGCCCGAACGGCGTGTCGTTGGCGAGCCGAACCGCGTCGGCCTCGGTGTCGAAGCGCACCAGGGCCGCGACGGGGCCGAAGATCTCCTCGCGCACGATGCTCATATCGGAAGTCACGTCGACCACGACCGACGGGCGATAGAACAGCGGGCCGGCGGGGTCGAGCCCGCCGCCGGTGAGGACTTTTGCGCCCTGCTTGACGGCGTCACCGACGAGCATTTCGACCTTCGCGATCGCCTCGGCGCTGATCAGCGGACCGATATTGGTGCCGGCCTCGATGCCGGGTCCGACGGCAAGCTTCTTGACCGCATCGACCAGAGAAGCCGCGAAGCGATCATAGATGCCGGACTGCACGAGGATGCGGTTGGCGCAGACGCAGGTCTGACCGGCGTTGCGGTATTTGGAAGCCATGGCGCCGGCGACCGCCAGGTCGAGATCGGCGTCATCGAACACGACAAGCGGCGCGTTGCCGCCAAGCTCGAGGGTGAGCTTCTTCACCGTGTCGGCGCATTGCCGGTAGAGGATCTTGCCGACCTCGGTGGAGCCGGTGAAGGAGAGCTTGCGCACCCGGCCATCGTCGCAGAAGACCTTGCCGACGGCCGGCGCATCCGTGGTGGTCACGATGTTGAGCACGCCCGCCGGCAGACCTGCGTCGAGCGCGAGCTTGGCCATCGCAAGGGCACAGAGCGGCGTCTCCGCCGCGGGCTTGACGACGATGGTGCACCCCGCAGCGAGCGCGGGCGCCACCTTGCGCGTGATCATGGCGATCGGAAAATTCCAGGGCGCGATCGCGGCGACGACGCCGATCGGCTGCTTGATGGTGAGGTAGCGTTTAGATGCGGCCGTGGTCGGGATCGTGCGCCCGTAGGCGCGCTTGCCCTCCTCGGCGAACCACTCGATGAAGGAGGCGCCATAGGCCACCTCGGCGCGAGCTTCGGCCAGTGGCTTGCCCTGCTCGGTCGTCATCAGCTGGGCGAGGTTTTCGGTCTCGGCGGTGACGAGATCGAACCAGCGTTTGAGGATGGCCGCCCGCTCCTTTGCGGTCTTGGCGGACCAGGCGGGCAGCGCGCGGCTCGCGGCGTCGATGGCGCGGGCAGCGTCCGTAGGCCCAAGGTCGGGGACGATTGCCACTTCAGCACCCGTCGCCGGGTCGGTGACGGCAAAGGTCTTGGCCGAAGTGATCCACTGCCCGTCGATCAGGGCGGCGGTTGGAAACTTCTTGGAGATCATGCTCATCCTCAATCTCCGTCAGCGTATCGCGGTCGATACCGTCATGGTGTGCCTCACGCCACTCGCGCGTACCAAAGGTGATCGAGCGGGGTAACGATGCGCTCGAAGTTGCTGCGCTCGGTATGCTTCAGGCGAGAAAACACATCCTGGAATGGCGCGCCGAAAGCTCCGCGAACGATCTCCGAGCGCTGAAAGAGATCCAGCGAGTTGACCCAGGCGGTCGGCAGGGGCGGCGCTTCGATCGTCTCCGAATTACCTTCAACCGCCGGACCCGGATCGATCTGGTTGGTAACGCCGTGGTTCACGCCGGCAAGAATCGACGCGATCACGAGGTAGGGATTGGCGTCGGCGCTGGCGACACGATGCTCGATGCGGGTCGCGGCGCCGTTGCCGCGGGGAATGCGTAGCGCCACCGTGCGATTGTTGAAGCCCCAATGCGCGGCCGTCGAGACATAGGCCTTCGGCACATAGCGCCGGTAGGCGTTCGCGGACTGCGCCCAAATGGCCATGAAATCCGCCATGGTTTCGCGCATTCCGCCCAGCGCGTGCCGGAACATCGGCGAGATGGGATCGCCGGCGAACAGATTCTGTCCCGTTTGGTCGAGGAGGCTTAGGTGGATATGCATGCCCGAACCTGCCCAGTCGTGGTGCGGCTTGGCCATGAAGGTGGCGTCGAGCTGGTGCGCTTTCGCCGCTGCCTGCACCGCGCGCTTCAGGAGCAAGCCGTCGAGGGCGGCGGCGACGGCATCGGCGCGATGTTTCAGATTGATCTCGAACTGGCCGGGACCGGATTCCTGCATGACCGTGTCGACAGGCAGGCCCTGCACCTCGCAAATCCGGTAGATGTCATCGATGAATGGAGACAACGCGTCCATCTCCGCAAAGCCGAAGGTGAGCGGCCGGCCTGGATCGTCGGAAAGACCTTCGGGGGTGTGGAGCGCGAAGGCGCCATTCGTGGTCCTGCTCGTGACGTAGAATTCGAGCTCCACGGCCGCGACGGGCGTTTGACCGGCGCGCGTAAATCGCTCGACCTGGTCGATGAGCACCGCGCGCGGGTCGAGCTCATCCTTGGCGTCAACGACCATCACCGCCTGGGCGTGCCTGCCGTCGCCGACGGGGATCGGCACCAGCGTCCTGCTGAGAAGGTGACACTGGTGGTCCGGATCGCCGGTCTCCCACAGGCGGCCGGTCTCCTCCACGCAATTGCCGAGCATGTCCATGATGAAGACCGAGGCTGGCATCATCAGGCCGCTCTTGACGACGCCGAGCAGGTCGGACCGGCGAATGCGCTTGCCGCGCGGAATGCCGTTCATGTCGAACAGGAAGGCGTCGATCCATTGCACCACTGGGTTCGCGTCGAGGAAGGCCTGCGCCTCGTCGATGGTGAGCCGCGCATTCGTCATGGTGCAAAGCCTTTCGCTGCTGCGCCGAAGCGGCGGAACAGCGCTACCGAGACCGGGTTCGCCTTCACTCCCCATTCTGGGTGCCACTGTACGCCCAAACAGAACGCCGCGTCGTCAGGGCCGCGCACGGCCTCGACCAGACCGTCCTCGGCGAAAGCCTCGGGCTTCAGCCCATTGGCGAGGCGGGCGATGCCCTGCCAGTGCAGCGAGTTGACCATGATCTCGTCGCTGCCAACCCAATCGCGCAACGTGCCACGCAGCGAAACCGGGTGGACCGGACCGTACATCTCATCGAGCGGGAGCTCCAACCGCGCGCGGTGGTCCTTGTGGCCGTTCACGGCATGCACGGCTTGATGCAGGCTGCCGCCGAGCGCGACGTTGAGCTCCTGAAAGCCGCGGCAAATCGCGAATAACGGTGTCTTGTGCTCGACTGCGGCCCGGATCAGCGGAAGGGTCACGGCGTCGCGCAGAGGATCGAGAGCGTCCGGCTTGATAGGCGTCTCTTCGCCGTAGTGCTCCGGCGCCACGTTCGAGACGCTGCCCGACAGCAGGATGGCATCGGCAATCTCGAGCACAGCGCCAATATCCGTCATCCCGGCGCCTACCGGGACGAGCAAAGGCTGGCATTCCGCGACCTCGGCTAGCGCGGCTGAGTATTTCCGGCCGACGGCGTCGAAAGCGTGGCCTTCGATCAGCTTGGTGCAGGCCGGGATGACGACGATCGGGCGGCTCATGCTGCGAGCTCCCCGGCGACGTCGTTGAGCGTGAGATCGAGCGCGCGGCGGATCACCGCCTCCGCTTCGTCGAACTGGGTCTGCGTCCAGATCAGCGGCGGAGCGGTGACCATGGTGTCGAAGACGGCGCGCATAATGAAACCTTCGCGGAAGAAGTGATCGCGGCAGATGAGGCCGACGCGGCCCGGATCGGCGAAGCGGCCGCGCAAGCGCTTGTCGGCGACGAGCTCGATAGCCCCGAGAAGCCCGACGGAGCGAACCTCGCCGACGAGCGGGTGGTCCTTGAACTTGGCGAGGAGCTTGGCGAGCGCCGGCCCGGTGAACTCCTTGACGCGCGGGACGAGCTTCTCCTCTTCCATGATTTCGAGATTCTTCAGCGCGACGGCGCACGCCACGGGGTGACCCGAGAAGGTGTAGCCGTGATTAAAATCGTCGTCGTGCGCCATCAGCGCGTCGGCGATCTTGTCGTCGACGATGACGCCGGAGAGCGGGATGTAACCCGACGTCGCAGCCTTGGCGAAGGTGATGAGGTTGGGGCGGATGCCGTAGTGCTGAGATGCGAACCAGGTGCCGAGGCGGCCAAAGCCGGTGATGACCTCGTCGGCAAGCAGAAGGATGCCATATTTGTCGACGATGCGTTGTATCTCCGGCCAATAGCTGTCGGGCGCGATCTTGACGCCGCCGGCGCCTTGCACCGGCTCGGCGGCGAACGCGGCAACGTTCTCGGGAC
>JALHTP010000444.1 GCA_022865725.1 Methyloceanibacter sp.
ACTGCACACCCGCGTCGGCGCGATCCTCGAGACGCTTGGGCAACAACCCTTCATCTTCAATCTCGGCCATGGCATTCTGCCCGAGACGCCCATCGAGCACGTCACCCGGCTTGTTGAACTGGTGAAAAAGAGCTAGGCCGAAATTTGCTGAATCGATTGGCCCCCGTCCGGCGTCATTCCCGCGAAAGCGGGAATCCAGTAATTGGATCATTTCTCGACGCGGTAGTTCCTGGATTGCCCGGTCAAGCCGGGCAATGACAGGACCCGAGAGTTCCTTAGCAACATGCTTCTCCTCTACGTCAAGGCCTTCCACGTCATCGCGATCATCGCCTGGATGGCGGGGCTGCTCTATCTGCCGCGCCTCTTCGTTTACCATGCGACGAGCAAGGAAGGCTCCGAGCAGTCCGAGACCTTCAAAGTGATGGAGCGGCGGCTGTTACGCTACATCACCACGCCCGCCATGCTGGCGAGCTGGGCGCTCGGCCTGATCCTGGCATTTTCGGGCGCGCTCGACTGGTCGGCCGATGGCTGGTTTCACGCCAAGCTTATCCTAGTGCTGGCGCTTTCGGCCTTTCATGGACTGCTGGCCGTGTGGACCAAGGATTTTGCCTTGGATCGGAACACGCGGCCGGCGCGTTTCTATCGTCTGGCCAACGAGATTCCGACGCTTCTCATGATCGGGATCGTGATTCTCGTTGTGGTCCGGCCCTTCTAAAGAATAGGCCAAACCTATTCCGCCCGGCTTCTTGGTCTGCTATAAGATGAGTCGCATCCAATTCGGGACGCTGTCGCGACCCGCTTTTTCCCCCCAAAAGATCGGGTCACCCGGAGCGGAGCAGGCGCCGAGATTTGCCTTCCCGCCGAGCATTTCCTTTCCCCTTCCCCTGAAGCCCGCGCGCACCCGCGCGGAATTCGAAACATCAAAGTCATCCGAAACACCAATGTCATCCATTCCCGTTTGGAGTAGCAGCGCATGCAAGAAATGAAGCTGCAAGATTTGAAGACCAAGTCGCCGACGGAGCTGTTGAGCTTCGCCGAGGAGGTCGCCGTCGAGAACGCGAGCGCCATGCGCAAGCAGGAGCTCATGTTCGCGATTCTGAAACAGCTGGCCGCGCGCGATGTCGAGATCACCGGCACCGGTGTCGTCGAGGTATTGCAGGACGGCTTCGGCTTCCTGCGCTCTCCCGATTCCAATTATCTGGCCGGCCCCGACGACATCTACGTCTCGCCGTCGCAGATCCGCCGCTTCGGCCTGCGCACTGGCGATACCGTCGAAGGCCAGATCAGGAGCCCGAAAGAAGGCGAGCGCTATTTCGCCCTGCTCAAGGTCAACACCATCAATTTCGAGGATCCCGAGAAGCAGCGCCACAAGATCCATTTCGACAATCTGACGCCGCTCTATCCCGACGAGTGGCTCGAGATGGAGACCCAGGATCCCACCAGGAAAGACAATACCGGCCGCGTCATCGACATCGTGGCGCCGATCGGCAAGGGCCAGCGCGGTCTGATCGTGGCGCAGCCGCGCACCGGCAAGACCGTGATCCTGCAGAACATCGCCCACGCCGTCACCGCCAACCATCCCGAGTGCTACCTGATCGTGCTGCTCATCGACGAGCGGCCCGAGGAGGTCACCGACATGCAGCGTTCGGTGAAGGGCGAGGTGATCTCCTCCACCTTCGACGAGCCGGCCTCGCGCCACGTGCAGGTCGCCGAGATGGTCATCGAGAAAGCCAAGCGCCTCGTCGAGCACAAGCGCGACGTGGTGATCCTGCTCGATTCGATCACGCGTCTCGGCCGCGCCTACAATACCGTGGTGCCGTCGTCAGGCAAAGTGCTGACCGGCGGCGTGGACGCCAACGCGCTGCAGCGGCCGAAGCGCTTCTTCGGCGCCGCCCGCAATATCGAGGAGGGCGGCTCGCTCACCATCATCGCCACGGCGCTGATCGATACCGGCAGCCGCATGGACGAGGTGATCTTCGAAGAGTTCAAGGGCACCGGCAATTCCGAGATCGTGCTCGACCGCAAAGTGGCGGACAAGCGCGTCTTCCCGGCCATCGACATCGCCCGCTCGGGCACCCGCAAGGAAGAGCTCCTGGTGCCGCCCGATCAGCTCAAGAAGATGTATGTGCTCCGCCGCATCCTGAACCCCATGGGCACCCAGGACGCCATCGAGTTCCTGCTCGACAAGCTGAAGCAGACCAAG
>JALHTP010000445.1 GCA_022865725.1 Methyloceanibacter sp.
CGTTGGCCAGATCATAGGCGGGCGCGATGCTTTCCGGACAGGCGATGTTCGATGCCCTTTGCGTGAAGGCGGGTGTAGCGCTTGCTGCGAATGCCAGCATCATGGCGAAATGTATTGCTAGGCGCATGGCTATCTCCCATCCGAGCCGAACCGGGTCGCTCGATCGCAGCTTCCCGTTGGCGGTATCGAAGTTCTAGTGATGTTCAGACTCTTTCTTCTTGGCGCGGAAGTCCTGATGGCAGGACTTGCAGGCGTCGGTGAGCTTCTGAAATCCGGCCTTCCAATCTTGAGCTGCGTTGCCGTCGATCGACGAGGCCAACTCATCGGCGGCGCTCTCAAGGCTCGTTGCATTGCCGGCGAAGCGATCCCACTCCTTCCAGATGGAGGGAAGCGCATCGCTCGGATGGCCCGCGCTCCCTTCGGGAAACAGCTCGTGGATCTTCTTCGCCGTGAGGCTGACATCGCGGGCGGCCTCGGCGGCCTTCACCGCGTCGAAGGACGTCTTGCCTTTGGCCATGTCGCCGAGCAGCTTCATGTCATCCTGCTGACGCTTCATCAAATCCATGCGCTCCTTGACCACCCCGGTCGCCCCTTCATGAGCGAGCGCGAACGTGGCGGAGAGAAGGCATGCGAGCATTGTGAGCCGGACCGGCTTCAAGACCATTGATTGTCCCTTTAGTCATGAGTGTTCCCTAGTGATGGTGCTGATGACCTTGCGGCGGTGTCGATGGCGCTTCGGATGGGGCACCGTCTGCCGACTGCCGCACCGCCGCGCCGGCGCTGCCGGCGTCGACCGCATAAGCCACGCTGCCTTGCGGGTGCTTGTACCAGCCTGGATCGCGATAGTCGCCAGCCGCGAGATCCTCGCGCACCTTCATCACCGTGAACATGCCGCCCATCTCGATCGGCCCGAATTGCCCGGTCCCCGTCATCATCGGCAGAGTGTTGGGCGGCAAGGGCATCGACATTTCTCCCATATCGGCCATGCCTGTGGTTCCCATCGCCATGGCGCCGGGCGCCACTCGGTCAAGCGCGCGGCTTAGACCGCGCTCAGGCACCCCGATGAGGTTGTCCAAATCATGCCCCATGGCATTCATGGTGTGGTGCGATTTGTGGCAGTGGAAGGCCCAGTCGCCCGGCGCATCGGCGACGAACTCGATGGCGCGGATCGAGCCCACCGGCACGTCGATGGTCGTCTCTGGCCATTGCGCGCTCTCCGGCACCCAGCCGCCATCGGTGCAGCCGACCGCGAAATGATGGCCGTGCAGATGCATCGGGTGGTTGGTCATGGTGAGATTGGCGATCCTGATGCGCACCCGGTCGCCGAGCCTAACGGGCAAGACGTCGATGCCGGGAAAGACGCGGGCGTTGAAGGTCCAGATGTTGAAATCCGTCATCTCCGCGACCTTAGGCAAAGAAGTGCCCGGATCGAACCGGTAGGCGCTCAGGATGAAGGCGAAGTCGCGGTCCACGCGGCGGAACGCCGGATCCTTGGGATGCACCACGAGACTGCCCATCATCCCCATGGCCATCTGCACCATCTCGTCGGAATGGGGGTGGTACATGAAGGTGCCGCTTCGATTGAGCAGGAACTCGTAGACGAAGGTCTTGCCCACCGGAATGTGCGGCTGAGTGAGCCCGCCGACGCCGTCCATACCGTTCGGCACCAGCAACCCATGCCAATGCACGCTCGTATGCTCCGGCAGCCTGTTGGTGACGAAGATGCGGACCTTGTCGCCTTCGACTGCCTCGATGGTCGGGCCGGGCGTCTGGCCGTTATAGCCCCAGAGCTTTGCCGTCATGCCGGGGGCGATCTCACGCGTAACCTCCTCGGCGACGAGATGGAACTCCTTCCATTCGCCATTCATCTTGAAGGGAAGGGTCCAGCCGTTCAGCGTCACCACCGGCTGGTAGGCCTGCCCCGAGGGTGGCGGAAGCGGCGGCTGCATGGCGGGCGAGGCGTAAGTGGGCGCCTCGGGAATGGCGGCGGCCCCGGCGCGGCCGCTTACGCTGGCGGCGCCGGCCAGCGCCACAGCCGAGCCGGTGAGGAAGTTTCGTCGAGACAGCATGGTTCTCTATCCTTCTGCTAGTCGCCGGCCGCGCCGCTTGCATTGGCGGCAAGCATCGCGCCCGCATCCTGGCTTAAGCTACCGCCGCCGAGCACGGCCGCGCTCAGATCGGACGAGGCGAGCCAGAAATTGCGCTTGGCCTCGATGCTCGCCACTTTCGCCTGAGCCTTGGCCCGTGCCGCTTCGAGCAGGGCGAAGGCGTCGACCTGCATGGCGTTGAATTGCAGCTCGGTTTCCGCCGAGATGGTGTCGCGCAGCGGCAGCACCTCGCGCTCGTACTGGGCGGCGATCGCGTAGCTCGCCTTGTAAGCGCCGAACGCCTCGCGGGCCTCCGAGCGCGCATTGATCGCCTTCTCGCCGAGCGCGTTCACCGCTTCGAGATAGCGCTGCTCGGCCTCGCGCACCCGCGCCCTGCCGAAATCGTAAAGCGGCACCTCGAAGGCGATGCTGAAGCCACCGCCGTCGGCCCCCGGCTCTCCCTTGTCCTTCTGCGTCTTGGAGATGCCGCTCGCGTCGAGCACATTGATGAGCCGCGTCTTGCGCGTGAGTCCGAAGGAGCGGGCAAGCGCCTCGACCTCGAGCCGCGCTACCGCGAGATCGACCCTCCGGTCCATCGCCTCCTGTTCGACCGCGCCGAGCCCGCGCGCAGTTCGCGGCAGCGGCGGCAGCGTGTTGGGCAAGAGTCTGGCGAGGTCCGTTCCCCAAAGGCCCAACAGCCGGGTGAGGCGCTCTCCGGCGGTGGCTTCTTGTTGACGGGCCGCCGTCACTTGCGCCTCCATCTCCGTGGCGAATACCTGTCTCCTTGCATGATCGAGCTTGCTGACCGCGCCCGTCTGCGCGAGGCTTTCGGCGAGCTCCGCCGAGGCGTCGACGCTTGCCTTGGCGGCGCCGAGCGCGGCCAGAATCTGGCGCGCCGCCACGGCGCGGATATAAGCGCGGCGCGTCTCCGCCCCGAGGCGCAACGTCTCCTCCGCGGCGCGAAGCTCGGCCTGCTCGAAGCGCATGCCTGCGAGCTTGGATCGTGCGGGCCAGGTCGCGAGCGAAAGAATGCTGGCGACGATTTGCCGTTCGATATCGAGCTCGATCGAGGTCTTGACCCAGTCGTAGGAAAAGCTCGGCAGCGGCGGTCGGCTCGCCTGCACCATGACGGCCTCGGCGATGCCGAGCCGGTTATAGGCGGCTTGCAGGCCTTGATTGTTGAGGAGCGCGATCTGCACGGCGGCGTCGGCGCCAAGCGGCGCCTTAAGCAGGCGCGCAACCTCGCCTTGCGCCAGAGAGGCGTCCTCGGCGGTGCTGATCCGCACGACGCTTTTGTTCAGCCCCCCGCCCGCGACGGCCGCGACGGTGCCCATCCCGCCATCGGGCGAGAAGGTCTTGCAAGCGGAGAGCAGGAGCGCGCTCGCGATGGCGAGAGCGCGTCCCAAATGGTGAGAGAACATGGTTCATCCCTCGTCGGTCGTTGACGAAGCCCTTGGCGGGGCGAAGCCCCGCCGGGCAGCTCAGACGATGAGGAAGGAGATCGGAGGCCGGTCGGGCTGCTCGGGCACGCGGCTGAAAAGGATCGTCTCGATCGCCGCACTATGGAGAGTTCCGGCAGCGAAAAGAGTGACGGTCTCTCCGTCCTCCGTGGTGAGCGCGCTCATGCAGAAGAGCCCACAGCACCCCGGCTGATGCGCGCCGGCAGGGGAGGAGTGGTCTCCAGGGTGCTTCATGTCACGGGCGGTGATCCCGCCATGGTCCACCATGTCCGCATGGGCAAGGCAGTCGACCATGGCCTCGCCGTGGCCGAAAGCAAGCACGGCCGGCGGCGCCACGAAGCAAAGCGCCGCAAAGGCCGCGAGCGTGATCGCAAGCCTGAAGCGCAAGCCGGTCGTGAACGCGGTCAGCATCGGTTCGGAATCGCTCTATCCTTTGTCCCCTAAGGCCAAGCCTAGGCCCATGGGGGACCAGCCGCAAGCCTCGCGGGGGCACCGGAAAAATGCGTTATTTTGCCAATTCGAGGACGGTGTCGGCCCTCGCTTCACCCGGGCGCTGGACTCTACTCCGTCGCGCTGCGCCGATAGATGTCGTCGAACCTGATGATGTCGTCCTCGTCGAGATATCCCCCGGACTGGACCTCGATGAGAAAGGCCGGGATCTTGCCGGGATTGGCCAGCCGATGCTTCTCGCCGATGGCGATGTAGGCGGATTGGTTCTCGCTCAGCATCTCCAGCGTCTCGCCGCGCGTCACCTCGAGCGTTCCGCTCACCACCACCCAATGCTCCGAGCGGTGGTGGTGGCTCTGTAGCGACAGCTTGCCTCCGGGCTTCACCATGATGCATTTGACCTGGTAGCGCTCACCGCGATTGAGGCTCTGATACCAGCCCCACGGGCGATAGACGCGATTGTGCTGCAGCGCGAGCTCGCCGCCGTTCCCCTTCAGATAATCCACCACGCGCTTGATGTCCTCGGCATGGTCCCTGGCGGCGACCAGCACGGCGTCGGCCATCGCCACCACGACCAGGTCCTTGACCCCGACCATGGCGATGCAGGCCTGGTCGCTGAAGGCGAAGCTGTTATGCGTGTCGTCGAGAATCACCTGGCCGTCGCCGCTCACGACATTGCCGGACGCGTCCTTGTCCATGAAGCTCCATAGCGCCTGCCAGGAGCCGACATCGCTCCACAAGGTCTTCAGCTTCACGCAGCGCATGTTCGCGGCTTTCTCGGCGACGGCATAGTCGAGCGAGATGGCGGGAGCCTTCGCATAGGCCTCGCCCAGCACGCGGAAGGTCAGGTCCTCGACGGACGCGTCGAGCGCCTCGCGGCAGGCGTCGAGGATTTGCGGCGCGTGCGTCTCGATGAACTCGAGCATGGTCTTCGCCTTGAACAGGAAGATGCCGGCGTTCCAATAGAACCCGCCGGCGTCGAGATAGCCCTCGGCGGCTTGCAGCGAGGGCTTTTCCACGAAGCGCTTCACGGCGCTCGTGGCCGCGTCGCCGCCCTCGGTCTCGATATAGCCGTAGCCCGTATGCGGGCAGTCGGGCTCGATCCCGAACGTGACGAGCGCGCCGGCCTCTGCCGCTTCAATGCCGGACTCCACGGCCCTGACGAAGACATCGGCGTCGGCGATCATGTGGTCTGACGGCGCCAGCAGCACGAGCGCCTCGGGGTCATTCCGCGCGGCGATCAGCGCGGCGATGCAAGCCGAAGGCCCGGTGTTGCGGCCTACCGGCTCGAGCACGATGTTTTTCGCCAAGGCGCCGATCTCCTCGAGCTGATCGGCGATGAGGAAGCGGTGGCGATGATTGGCGAGGACGAAAGGATCGCCGAAAAGGGGGCCAGAGAGCCTCCGGCAGGTCTCCTGGAACAGCGTCTCTTGGCCTGTAAGGCGATGAAATTGCTTGGGGAACGCTTCGCGCGACAGGGGCCAAAGCCGCGTGCCCGCTCCGCCGCACAAGATGAAAGGCTGCACCTTACGCATCATTGTCCATCGACTTTGGCTTCCCGTTTAACGGGCATCTCTAGCACAGCGCCGAAGGTGTCCCAAAGGCTTCAAGGAAACCCGCAAGACCGAGCCGCTGCCAAGGCTTTGACGCCGGGCGATGCGGACGTGTCATCCCCGCGCGAGCGAGATCGCCGGCGGCAACGAGGCGCCTGGCCTATTTGAACTCGACCTTGACCACCTTGTAGGACTTGCCGCCGCCCGGCGTCGACACCTCGACGACGGTGTTCTTGCGCTTGCCGAGCAGCGCGCGGGCAAGCGGCGAGGTGATCGAGATCCGTCCCTGCTTCACGTTGGCCTCGACCTCGCCCACGATCCGGTACTTGGCCTTTTCGTCGGTATCCTCGTCCACCAGCGTGACGGTCGCCCCGAACATCACCTGGTCGCCTTTGAGCTTGGACGTGTCGATGATGTCGGCGCGGGAGAGCTTGTCCTCGAGGTCGGCCATGCGCGCCTCGGTGATGCCCTGCTGGTCCTTGGCGGCGTGATATTCGGCGTTTTCCGAAAGGTCGCCATGGCTGCGCGCCTCCGCGATCAGCTTGATGATGCGC
>JALHTP010000446.1 GCA_022865725.1 Methyloceanibacter sp.
ATCAGGTCTTCGAGACTGGTGCTCGCATAATCGTGGACGAGATATTGGATGTCGGGAGAGGACAGGAGCGGCAGCTCGCGATGATCGCGATGGGTCGGACAGACGACGAGGATGTTGCGGTCGGCAGGCGAGGGCTTGCCGCCTCTACCTGGCGCGTCCCTTCCATTGACGTTTCCCATGCGCGCTTCCTTTGCCCCTTGAAGACGAAGCGGGCGGATTATTACACAGGCCTGTTCACGCGTGGATTGATTGGAGTTCACGACTTGGCTATCGTCGCCCGCCTCCAGCCAAGGAAGTCCGCCCGTATGCCCCTACATTTCGGCAAGATTTTTAGCGCCATCGCGCTTCTGACCGTCGCGGCCTTCGTGCTGTGGCTGCTCTTCACCACGTTCTTCGCGACCGAGGAGGTCGACCAGCAGCTCGAGCGGACGGGGGCCGTCGAGCTTAACGGCGGCAGCTTGAGTTAAGCCGGGGCGCTGCGGGGCGAGCCTAGCGTTTCAAGGAGATAAAGCGCATCGGTCCTCAGCCCGCTGAGGCGGCCGAGCACGATGGCGCATGCCACCAGCCAGAACAGCGTGGCGATCGCCACGGCAATCGCCGCGCCGAGCACGCCGTAAAGCGGCGTGAGCACGACATTGCCGATGGCGAGCACGACGAGCGAGGCGACAGCAAGCGCTGCATTGTGCCATTGCGCACCGATGACCGTCAGCAAGGACACGCTCGGGCCAAACAAAGCGCGGGCGAGCTGACAGGCCATCAGGATGAGAAGCGGCACTTTGGCATCGGTGAATTCCGGGCCGAAGACCGCGAGCAGCGCCTCGCCGAAGAGCCCGACGCCCCCGAGCGCAGCCAGGGTGATCAGCGCCGGAAAGACGAGCGTTTTCCGCAGCGCGTCGCGGATCGCGCCTTGATCCTTGCGCGCGCGGGCATCGGCGAGGTCAGGTACGACCACCTGATGCGCGACCTGGACGGCGAAACCCACCAGGAGCGCAAGTTTGAGGCAAAGCCCGATTGCTGCGGTGTCGGCGCTCGGTAAGAGCGGCGTGATCATGAGGATATCGACGTCGGCGAAAAAGTTGGTGAAGAGCGCGACCAAGATGAGCGGCTTGGCTTCGCGGCGCCACAGCTTGACGAGGCGAGTCGGCGCCGATGACGCTGGCGCTGTCTTCGGCAGATCTTTGCGCAACAGCGCATATTGCGTGAGAGCAAGCCCGGTGAAAATAAGCGTCAACAACCAGGTGACGCTGCTCGCCGTGAGCGTCACACCCAACGCCGTAAGCATGAAGATGCCACCGAGCAGCAGGAGCGGCCTGATACAGGTGTCGGGCAGATAAGCGAGCGCGAAGCGCCGGATTGCCGCGGCGAGATAGCCATTGAGGCGAAACGAAGCGCTGGCCGGGATCGATAGGGCGGCGGCGACAAGCGCCCATTTTGCCTCGGTGGCGAGCGATGGCCACAGCAAGGCGACGGCGAGCACGCCAAGAGTGGCGATGGCGGCATAAACCGTTACGTCGCGCCGCGCCCGTGCAACGAAGGCGGCGACCATATTTTCCTTCACCTGCTCGCGATAGCGCGAGATGAAGCGAGGTGCGACGGCAGGATAGCCATGTGCGACGATCAGGCCGACAACGGCCGCGAGACTAGTGACGGAGTAGAAGATACCAAGGGCACTTGCTTGCAGCGCCCGCGCCAGCAGCACCTGGGTGGCGAAGCCGGCAAGCGCGCCGGCGATGCGAGCCGCAGTGAGCAGGGTGGATATCGAGTAGAGGCTGCGCACCGCGTTCAACGCGCCGGCGCCAATTCTGCCGCGCTGATCGCCGCTCTGCCTTTTTCGGCCGGAACGGCTCCGTTTGCGGGCTTGGGTGGCTGAGGGAGGCGACACCGGCTGGTCCATTAGCCTGCTGTTTCGGGGCCGGCGTTCGACCCCTCATCGAGGTTCCAGTCGGCAACGGTTTTTGGGCTCGCCTCGACCTCGAAACGGTCCCTCGGTCTCTCGCCAGCGAGGGCTGCTCCAAGCTCGTGCAGATACTCGGCGCGCGAAATCCTACGAAAGCCCATTTGCAGTGTGGTCGGCGTCGCCCATTTGTTGTCGTTTAGCTGAAAGCCCCATTTGGCGAGATGCCAATTGAGCATCGTCAGGCCATATTTTGAGGTGTTCGTCTCGCGCGAGAACAGGGACTCGATGATGAAGATTCGGCCAAGCGCCACACCGTATCCTCCGCCGACAAGCTCTCCAGCGCGGTTCCACACCTCGAAGGAGTGCACGCAGCCCGCGTCGTACAGCTCGGCGTAAGCGCGCATGATGCGCGGCGTGATCCAGGTGAGTGCCAGGCGGCCTTTCCGCGGGCTGGCGCAGGCCTTGATGACGCTCTCGAAGTCCCGGTCGAAGGTGACGGTGTATTTCTCTTGGCGCAGCATGGCGCGGAGCCGCCGTGAGATGTGGAATTCGTCGAAATGCAGAACGCAGCGCTCGCGTGGCGACATCCACTTGAGCGGACCGAAATGCGTGAGCGGAAAGAGACCGCGGCGATAGGCGGCGATCAGTGTCGTGGGCGAAAGGTCGTGAACGATCCCAGCAAATTCGCCCATTTCGGCCGACATGTCAGGATCCGGCAGGCCGCGCCTGGGAGACACGAGGTCGGAAAGCCAGAGTCGCGCAAGGGGCCATAATTGGCCGGCCCGGCTTGGCATAAGCGACCAGGTGGCGCCAAGCGCCACGCGCCGGCAGGTCTGCCAGATCGTTTCGCGGAACAGCGCCTCTCGCCGATCGGCGATCTCGGCCCGCTTGTCGATCGGGACATGCGCCGATGCAAGCGAATTTTGACTGACGAGTGACATGGGATGCCTCAGAGCTCCCTAGTCAGTTCGGCCGCGGAACCGGGCGCTCAGCGCGCGCTTCTTGCACCGCGGAGAAAAGCCTGGGATTGCGCTTGATGTAGCGAGCCGCCGCGCCCGTCAGCTGCATGAGGCCCGCATAGAGGCGCCCCTTGGTGCTGACGGCGTGAGCGAGGTTGAAAAGCTCCGCCACGCCGTTCGACCAAACCTTCTTGAATCGGTTCGAGCCCACGCCGAAATCGAAGGCAGTGAAGCCCTGCTGGCAACTCTCCGCCAAGACGTCGGCGATCAGACACTCGCTGGGCGAGTACTTTGCCAAGGGGTCCTCGGTGTCGAAGGACTGGACCATGAAGGAATACTGGTCCTGGTGGCGTACGCCGGCGCGCACGGCCAGCAGATGACCGTTCGCGACCTCCAACGCATGCATTTCCACGCCGTCCAGTCCGCCGAGACCTTTCAGCGCCGCCTGCTGAAAAGAAGGCCTTGATGCCTGGTGCGGTGAAGGGGTCGTCGAGCCCGTAGGCTGCGAGCCGCTTCGACTTCTGCTCGATGAAGGCGTGGAGGAGCCGCTCCACGTCTTGGGGCGTATCGGCGCGAACCGTGCGGGCGCCGGCTTCCTCGAATTTGGCCGCCTTGCGGCGGAGCTCCGACCGCATC
>JALHTP010000047.1 GCA_022865725.1 Methyloceanibacter sp.
GGGACCACGATCGCTCCCGACTGCCCTGCATGCTTCTCGAGCCATTTCGGCCCAGGCCCGCGCATATAATGCAATTCGGGCCGATAGCGGTCTGAAAGATACCTCATTGCCCTACCCCCTCGACGGCTCGACCTGAGCCATCTTCCGGAATCGAGGGTGGGCGCCAGGGGGTTGCAAATGCGTTTAATCCGCCCTGGGCGTGCCCATTTCCCGCAACTAGGGTTAATCTTGCGTACTCGGCGGCCCCGGCGGAGGCGCCGATGCTTCGGCACGAAGATGCCCGTCTCGGTGTCCACCAAGGTGCGGCCGTCGAGCACGATGCGGCCGCGATCGGGCCGCACCAGCCCTGCGATCAGGTTGATGGTGGTCGACTTGCCGGAGCCTGACCGGCCGAACAGAGCGGTAACACCTTCGTCGTTCTCGAATTCGATATCGAGATCGAATGCGCCGAGCTTCAGAGCTGCGTCCACGGATCATGCAAGACCGGCCATGCGTCGCTCCTCTCCCTCCATAGTGGCCGGATATGAGAGCGCGGAGAAGCGGAACTTCCGCTCACAGGAACGGCACCGAATAATTGACGATCGCGCGGAACTGCGTCTGGTCCTCGCGCGGCAATTTCGCGCCGAGAAGCCGCTCATCCGCGTAATAGAGATGCACCTGCAATCCTTCGAGCGGCCCGCTTGACGGGTCATATTCCAGCCGCAGATTGAGAACATCGCGATCCGGCTCGGGTGCCCGCGTGCGTGCATCGATCGCATCGAAGCCTTGGCCCCAGCCGACCAGAAATTTCAGTCCCTCGAAGCCGAGCCCCGAGAAATCGTAAGTCAGGGTCACGAGATAGGCTTCTTCGCCGGCCCGCTCGAACGACGACTGATGCAGCGACGTATAGACGGGGATATTGCCGAAAGGGTCGCGGACGGCGGCTTCGCGTCCGACCGTCGACACGGCCGTGGTCAACACAAACCCCCGGTAGCTCGTCAAGAGCCGGGCCGAGGCTTGGAACGTGTTGAAAGGCGGTCCCGGGATAAGATCCCTCCCGACGCTCGTCTGGTCGAGATCGTTGAAGCTGATCCGGTAGCTTGGGGCGTCCGTGCCGCGACCAAAGGGAAGCAAATAATCGATCTCCCCGTAGGCGGTGTTGATCGTGTCCTTGATCCAATAATTCACCAGGCCATAGTTGAAGCTGCTCGATCGGTAGCGGATACCGTTGATCAGGACTCCCTCGTCCTGGGCGACACCGAAAGGCCTCGAGAAGGGAATGAAATCGGCCGTGTCGCGCGGCTTGTAGCGCCAGAGATAGGACGCGATGTAGTCGAGCCCGGCGTTCTTGGGCCCCTGCGGCACGAGGACCAGCCCTTCGAAGGTGAGCGGGATCATGCGGTTGTCTTTTGGATTGATGAAGGCCGTACGGACCAGCTGCCTGCCGGCGCTGAACTCCTGCCCGGCGAATTTGAGCCGCGCATTGGCCTGCCCGAGCGTGGTGATCTGGTCGCCATCCGGAGTGAGATTGAGCGTGCGCCCGGCGCCATCCGGCGCGTAGAGCGGCTGGGTCGTGTAAAGCACCCCGCGCAGCTGCAAGACATCGCCCGCATAGCCCGATTGATAGGAAATATATCCGCCGGTCGTGAGCGCCTCGGAAACCTTGCCGCTAAAATCATCGAGCTTGAGCCAATAGGTCCGGCTGGTCGCGTAGAGCTCGGTATCGCGGAAGAAGGGCCGCGCATCCTGCGAAGCCGGGCGCGAGCGCAGGCGCGCTTCATCTTGCGGCGACGGCTTGGCGGCCTTCAAATCGGCACGAGGTTCGATCGGAGTTTCGAACCCCTCTCCGATCGGGCTATACGCCTCGTGCGCCGAGGACGGGATTGGAAAATCCGGCATGTCGTCGGAGGCGCTGTCCGCGACGCCACTCGCTCCGCTCTGGGCCAGAGCGCAGTCTCCCCACGGCGCAAATGCGGAAAGCACCACAGCGATGGCCAAGGCGGCGAGAACACCGGGCACGCGGTAGAACTCAGCCATAGCTCCTGTCCCCGTTGGGAAACGAGGCCTAACCGGGATAATCCCGTCGAGCGCGCCCCTTTCTAGCTGATTCCGCCAGGGGTAGCGATCACCCAGTCCTTTCTCACGGCTCCCCCTTACCCACTTGGTTTGCTAGTCTCCGCACCCCAATTCCTCCCACCACCCGATAAGGCCGATCCAATGCTCAAGAACACGCGCCGCCGCACAATCGGCCTTCTCATTGCCGCCGCCGCTTCTTCGCGTCTCGTCACGCCGTTCCCGCGCGCCTTCGCCGCCAAGAAGGACTGCTTCGAGTCGAAGGCCTTCGGTTCCTGGAAGGCGCAAGCGACCGATGCTCAAGCCGGCGCGCGCATCAATGAGGTGAGCTTCACCGACGCCAATACCTGCGACCTTCGCGTGGAGATCCAGGTCGCTGCGAGCAACGAAGGGAAGCTCGTGGTCTATGGCGATCCCGACAAGACGCCGCTGCCCAAGAAATTCCTCATCAAGCCCGAGAACCGTCTGATCGTGCGAACCGAGGACGGCAAGGTGGCGATCGACGAGCCGCTCTGCGGCAACTGCACCGGTATTTTCGACGACAAAGTGAGCATCGTGCTCCCGCTGGCTTGCGCGTCGCTGTTCCGCGAGGCCAAGTCCTTCGAGATAGCGATCAAGCTCGGCGACAAGGAAGAATGCCGCTTCAAGGTCGACGCCGAGACTTTGCGCGCAGGACTTGCCTGGGCGTCAGAGCGCAAGACGGCTCTGGCGGAACTCGCCGACGACGATAAATGCGTGCCGCCTGAGGGCTGCTTCATCACCACCGCCTGTTGCGAGGCGCTCGGGCTCGACGACGATTGTTTCGAGCTTCGGGCCTTGCGGCGCTATCGCGACGAGGTGCTCGCCAAGAGGCCGGGCGGCGCGGGCGACATCGCCGCTTATTACGAGCTCGCGCCGCTGATCCTGGCACGGCTCCCACACGAGGCGCGCGAGATGCGCCTCCGCTCCCTCTATGCGCGCTACATTCTGCCCGCCGCGCTCGCCGCAAGGCTCGGCCTCAACGCACTCGCCTACCGCCTCTATGTGCTGATGCTCGATGAGCTTGTCCGCGTCTTCGCGCCCGAACATACCGCCTCACCCAAATAATAGAGAGGGCGCGGGGGATAAGCCCGCGCCCTTGAACCGGAACCCATGAAAAATGATGGCCGGGGGTCACCCCCGGCCATCCTGGCGTAGTGCCCTAGCTCACCTGCTCCGGAAACGTCAGCGGCTCGCCAATCGGCTCGAAAGCCCAGATCATGGCGTCGCTGGTGGCGTTGCAGAGATAGATGCCACCCTGCTTGTCCTTGACGAAGATGACGAAGCCGGGGTCGGTCTCGAACCCGTCGGCTGCGCTCGCGAGCACGTTGCCGCCGTCGGCCAGATGGGCGACGCACACCTTCTCCGCGGTCTCCTGCGGATCTGCCTCGCCGAAAGACGCCTCGGTCAGGCCGATCAGCTCGGGGCCTGCCCCTTCCAACAGATCTTTGGTCACGAGCGAGTAGGAAAAGACGTTGCCTTCGGCATCGGCGTCACACATCCAAAGATTGCCGTCTTTGTCGTTCAGCCAGACCAGGCTGAAGCCGATGCCGCTGCCGTCGTCCACCGCATTCACGACCTCGACCGGCTGGGCGGGATTGACCGTCGAGCAAGCCTTGATCGCGGTTTCGTGGGGGGTCACGGCCGTCTCGGCATGGGCCGAGACGAGAGCGAGCGCTGCGGAAGCCACAACGGCAAGGGCGGCGCCCATAGTCAGGGTCGTGCGTTTCATTTTCTGTCTCCTATGAAACATGGTGCCTTGGCGGGATTGCCATCGGCGTGACCCTGAGATGGCGTTGGCCTTCTCCCGCCTTTGTGAGCCCCCTCACACTGAGGCGGCCGACCGGCCAAAAGCCTTTCAGCCCCGGCTTTGCCGCATTGAGGCCGACATGGCGCCCCAGTCGGCGGTTAGCGTCGGCTCAATAGCAAAAAGCCTTCTGCCCCCGTATCCGGGGCCCACTCACGCAAAAGCACACACGAACGCTTGCCAGGAGTTTTGGCTCTCGGTCTTCGAGAGGAAGGGTTCGTTTATGACGTGCCCATCCTTGTCTCCGAAGCGCTGGGCTAACAGCGCACTGCCACGGGAACCTTTTCCTGCGGCGCGCGTAAAGCGGGGGTACGGGGTGATGTGTGTTGCGTCGAAACCTGTCTCTTCTTGGTCTCGTTCTGATCGGCCTCTTGGCGGGCGGAAGCGCGTTGGCAGGCAGCGCAGCGGCGCAGGACAAGGCCGCCAAGGCTTGGCTCGGCCTGATCGCGGGGCCGGCTGCCGCCTCGGAAACCGTGCTCGCGGCCGACATGGCTAGCCTCTTCGCCCAAAGCGCGGACCTCCGCGTCCTTCCCATGCTGGGCGACGCCGGCGCCGGCAATCTCGCGCTTCTCCTCGACGACCCGCATGTGGACATCGCCTTCGTCTCGACCGACGCACTCGCCGAAGCCACGGCCAAGCAGGGCAGTCTCGCCGACAAGATCGAGCTGGTTGCCAGGCTCGCGCCGCAAGAGATCCATGTGCTGGCCCGGGCCGATATCGGCAGCCTGTCAGCCCTGTCCGGCAGGCAGGTGAGTTTCGGCCCTGCCGGATCGGCCTCCGCCGTCAGCGCCGCCTCGCTGTTCAAGGCGCTTGGCGTCAAGGTCGAGGCGTTGAACCTCGATGCTTCGGCCGCCCTCGAACGATTGAAGCAAGGCGCGATCGCCGCCATCGTGATCGTGGGCGGCAAGCCGTCGCCGCTGGTCAGCGCCATTCCGGCAAATGCCGGCATCCATCTTCTACCGATCTCCTTCGGCGCTCCGCTTGAGGCGGCCTATTTGCCGACGCGGCTTCAGCCCGAGGACTATCCAAATCTGATCCAGGCGGGCGGCGAGGTGGCGACCGTCGCCACCGGCATGGTGCTGCTTGCGGCCGCATCGAAGAGCGATCCCGGCTCTTCAACGCGCGTCACGAGCTTCGTCAATGCGGTCTTCCCGCGTTTTGCCGAGCTGCAGGCGCAAGGCCGGCATCCCAAATGGCGCGAGGTCAATCTCGCGGCAAGTCTGCCCGGCTTCAAGCGGAGCCGCGCCGCCGAAGCGTGGCTCGGCGGGCGCGCGCAGGAACCGGCGAAGCCGATGGTGGCCAAGGCCAATGCGAGCCAGCCCCCGGCGATGCCGGAAAGCCTCCTCATGAGCAAGGAGCAGAAGGAAAGCCTGTTCAAAAAATTCATCGAATGGCAGCGGGGCAAGCTCCGCTAGCCGCGCGTCAGAGGGAAAGAGGGAAACAGAGGCAACGATGGAACGGAAGGAGGACTTGATCAGTTCTGGATAACTGCGCGCTCAGGGCACGAGTGCGCAATCGTGGGGGAATGGGGCGTCACCCGTGTGCGTGGGCACTCGCGCGGGGAGTTGAAGGGAGCAATACGATGATCGGTTCCAGTCCCCTGGCCGAGCGGCCCGATTTGCATCCGGTGCACCGGGCGAATGCGGTTCTGCGCGCGGCATTGCTGAATTCTACCCGTCCTTCCGCACCACCGGAAGATCGGCAAGACGTAGAATCGCTGTCACACGCGATTCATAGCGTGATGCAAGGGGAGGTGAGCATCAGCTTTCCGCAGTCCCTTGCTGAGCGTCTCGATGCCTTGGACGTCGAGGACGCATTCCGAGGCTTCGAGGTGGGGATGCGCACTGCGCCTTGGAGCCGAAACGATCCGCTCGCCGGTTTCGAGGCTCGCAGCGATCTCCTCGCAAGCGACGCACTGTACGCCGACGCCTACGGCCCGCACCAGGAGACCGCTGAGGCTGCGTGGCACGAACACAATGACGGCCTCGGCGAAGCCGGCGAGCTTCTAGCCGACGCCCCGCTCGATCCAACGCTCCGTAGTCTTCCGCCGCAAATCCATGTGCAGGCGCTGTTGCGCGAATTTCGCAGGCGGCAGCGCCATGCGAGCCTGCTGGTCGCGGGCTCGATCGCCACGGCCATCCTGCTCACCGTTGGCGGCTTCGTCCTGGTCGCAAACCTGGCCGCGCCAAGACCTCAGGGGAGCGATAACCGCCCGTCCCTCCACTCGACATCCATGGCTTGGCAGAAGCCGGCGCAGGGCGGTGCAGGCGCAGGAAATGAGCTTGCGGCGGTAGCGGCCAACCCTGCCGCCAAGGCCGAGCCGCTGCTCATGCCGGCGCTTGCCGTCGCACCGGCCTTAAGCCCCAGCGAGGCGTCATCCGCGCCGCAGTTGATCCTTGCCGCAAGCGGGCGGCAGATCGCCTTTGCGCCACTGCTGCCGTCGAGCCACGCAGGCTACCTCCTCATCCGCGGGCTTCCCGCCGAAGCCAAGCTTTCCGCCGGGCGGCAGAGCGAAAGCGGAACGTGGCTCGTGAAGGGCGACTATCTCCACGATCTCACCCTTTCGATCGGCGAAGCCGGCGCGGGCGATTACCCGATCGAGGTCTATGTGCTCCAGTCCGGCGGCGGGCCTCAGGCGCGGCGCAGCCTGGTATTGCGGGTCGAGGTGCCCACGCCGACCTATACGTTCGGACCAGACATGAGCTGGGCCGCTGCCCTTCTCGATGTGGTGCCGAGCGCTCATGCCGCCGAGGAGCCTGCGGCCCCGGCCGAAGCCCGCGTGCTGCGCGAGCGAGCCAAGCGGCTTCTCGACGAAGGCGATATCGCCGCGGCGCGGCTCCTTCTCCTCCACCTCGCCGAACGCGGCGAAGGCGACGCTGCCTACGAGCTTGCCCGCACCTTCGATCGCGAGATGCTTACAAGCCTTGGCGCCCGATTCATGGACGGCGACGCCGCACGCGCGCGCGGCTGGTACGAGCGGGCCTCGCAGGACGGCAACGCCAAAGCCACGGAACGCTTGAAAATCCTCGCTAGTCTTTCTGGAACGGATCCGTCCGACTAGCGTAAGGAGAGCCGCAGCCGCTTATCCGAGGGAACCAATCGGGGGGAAGCGGCGGCTGCGGCCAACTATTTTCAGATGAGGTGCCGGCGCCGAAGCTCGCCCAGCACCGCCTCGGTGAGCGATTCAGGCGTGGCCTTGCTCGTGTCGAGCTGAATTTCCGCCCTCTCCGGCGGCTCGTAAAGCGAGTCGATGCCGGTGAAGTTCGCGATCAGCCCCGCGCGCGCCTTGCGGTAGAGCCCCTTGGGATCGCGCGCCTCGCAGATTTCGAGCGGCGTATCCACGAAAACCTCGATGAACTCGCCGTCCTCGAACAGATCGCGCGCCATGCGCCGTTCCGAGCGGAACGGCGAGATGAACGACACCATCACGATCAGCCCCGCATCGACGAACAGCCGCGCTGCCTCCGCCACGCGGCGGATGTTTTCCACCCGGTCGGCGTCGGTGAAGCCGAGATCCTTGTTGAGGCCATGGCGGACATTGTCGCCGTCGAGCATGTAGGTGTGACGGCCCATGGCGTGCAGCCGCTTCTCGAGCGTATTGGCGATGGTCGATTTGCCGGCGCCGGACAGGCCGGTGAACCAAAGCACGCAAGGCTTCTGCTCCATGAGGACGCCCCGCGCCGCCTTGTCGACGAACAGCTCCTGCCACTGGATATTGGTGGCGCGGCGCAGGCCGAACTCGATCATGCCGGCCGCCACGGTGGCGTTGGTGAAGCGGTCGATCAGAATGAACGCGCCGGTGGCGGCGTTCTCGGCATAGGGATCGAACACCAGCGCTTTGGGAGTGATCAGATTGCACAACCCCACCTCGTTGAACTCCAGCGTCTTGCCCGCCACGTGATCGAGATTGTCGACGTTGAGCTTGTATTTGAGGTTGGAGATGGTCGCCGTCGTGGTCTGGCAGCCGCATTTCAGCGTATAGGCGCGGCCGGGCAGCATCGGCTCCTCGTCGAACCAGATAAGCCGTGCCGCCATCTGATCGGCCACCGACGGCGCGCCCGCCTCAAGCGCAATGATGTTGCCGCGGCTCACATCGACCTCCTCGGCGAAGGTCAGCGTCACGGCATCGCCTTCTTGCGCCTCATCGAGATCGCCGTCGGCGGTGACGATCCGCGCGACATGCGCGCGCTTGCCGGAGGGGTGGATCACCACCTCCTCGCCGCGCGCGATCTTGCCGCTGGCGACAGTCCCCGCATAGCCGCGAAAATCGAGATGCGGTCGGTTCACCCATTGCACGGGGAAGCGGAACGGCCGCTCCTTCCCGCTGCTTGCCACATCCACCGTCTCCAGATGCCCGAGCAGCGTTGGGCCGCGATACCAGTGCATATGCGCGCTCGGCGCGATCACATTGTCGCCCTTGAGCGCCGACAGCGGAATCGCGGTCACGAGCTCGAAGCCGAGCTCGGCGGAGAAGCCCGCAAAGTCCTCCGCGATCGCCTCGAAGCGCGCCTGATCGAAGTCGACGAGATCCATCTTGTTGACGGCGAGCGCGATCTTGCCGATGCCGAGCAGCGACAGGATGCAGGCATGGCGGCGGGTCTGGGTGAGCACGCCGCTCCGCGCGTCGACCAGCAGCACGGCGAAGTCGCAATTCGAGGCGCCGGTCGCCATGTTGCGCGTGTACTGCACATGGCCGGGCGTATCGGCGACGATGAACTTCCGCCGCGGCGTCGAGAAATAACGATAGGCGACATCGATGGTGATCTTCTGCTCGCGCTCGGCCTCCAGCCCGTCGACGAGGAACGCAAGGTCGAGTGTCCCTCCCCTGCCCCCGCCCGCGCGCCGCGAATCATGCTCGGCGCTCCGCATCTGGTCCTCGTAGACCAGCGCCGAATCGTAGAGCAGCCGGCCGATTAGCGTGCTCTTGCCGTCGTCGACGCTGCCGCAGGTGAGAAAGCGCAACAGGCTGCGGGTCTCTTCCGCCGCGATGCGGGCATCGACCCGCTCGCTTGCGCCCTTGCCCTCGCTGCCGACAACCTGCAAACGCGGCATCAGAAATAACCCTCCTGCTTCTTCTTCTCCATCGAGCCCGACTGATCGTGATCGATGACGCGGCCCTGGCGTTCCGAATAGCGCGTGGCGACCAGCTCCTCGATGATCTCCGGCACCGTCGCGGCTTGAGAGCGCAGCGCGCCGGTGAGAGGATAGCAGCCGAGCGTCCGGAAGCGCACCCTCGCCATCTCGGGCTTTTCCTTCGCGTCGATGGGCAGCCGCTCGTCGTCCACCATGATCAACATGCCGCCCCGCTCAACCACCTTCCGGTCGGCGGCAAAATAGAGCGGCACCACAGGAATATCCTCGAGATAGATGTAGGTCCACACATCGAGCTCGGTCCAGTTTGACAACGGGAACACCCGCATGCTTTCGCCCGGCCCGATTCTGGTGTTGGCGAGATGCCACAGCTCCGGCCGCTGCCGCTTCGGGTCCCAATTGTGCGCGATGTTGCGGAACGAGAACACCCGTTCCTTGGCGCGCGACTTCTCCTCGTCGCGGCGCGCCCCGCCGAAGGCCGCATCGAAGCCGTGGCCGGCGAGCGCCTGCTTCAGCGCCTCGGTCTTCATGATGTCGGTGTAGAGCGCGCTGCCATGGGTGATCGGCGAGATGCCGTCCTTTACCCCCTGCTCGTTGACATGGACGATCAGATCGAGCCCAAGCCGCCGCATCTCGGAATCGCGAAATGCGATCATCTCGCGAAACTTCCAGGTGGTGTCGACATGCAGCAGCGGAAACGGCGGCTTACCCGGATAGAACGCCTTGAGCGCGAGATGCAGCATCACCGAGCTATCCTTGCCGATCGAGTAGAGCATCACCGGATTGCGGAACTCGGCCGCAACCTCGCGCATGATGTGGATGCTCTCGGCCTCAAGCTGGCGGAGATAGGTGGACAGCCGCTGCTTCATGGCTTGGCCCTGAAGCTCGGGCGAATGACCGGGTCCTCCGGCTTTTCCGCATGGCCTTCCGCCGCGCTGCTCTTGGCGCTCTGCGCCTTGGCGGCCTTGGCGGCCTTGCGCTCCTCGGCGAGGTAGCGATAGGCGGAGACCGGGATCGCCGCGAGATAGGCCAGGGAGCCAAGCGCAAGCGTCAGCGAGGGATAGGTCAGCAGCAGCGCCATGAACAAGGCCGCGAGCACGAACACGGGTAGCACATACTCGCGCGCGATCTTCTGCCCAATCAGCTTGCCCGAGAAGGTCGGCACCCGGCTCACCATGAGAAGGGCGATGCCGAGCGTATAGAACAGCACGAGCGGGGTCAGCGTCGGCAC
>JALHTP010000447.1 GCA_022865725.1 Methyloceanibacter sp.
CGCAGCCATAAGAACCCATCGCGCGTGCCTGCCGCGGTCCATGCCATGCAGGGCTTCGGTCTGTTCGCAAATGAGGAGAAGGCCTGGTTCTGCACCGGCTTCATCGCCGGCGTGCTCGGCTCCAATCCCAAGGACGGTCCTAGTCTGATCCCCAGGATGTTCCCCATGCCCGACAAGGAGCAGGCGGTCATCATCAGGGCCATCGCCTATTCCGGCCGGCCGGATTGGCGTGAGCTGCTCGAGAAAAACTCCTCAAGGATGCCTCTGCGGCGCCCGCTGATCGACGATTTTCTCGCGGGCAAACGGCCTACGCTGATGGAGCTGCCCCTCGACGACGGCGGCTCGCCGGGCATCTACGCGCTGTGGGGCTATTACGTCGCCACCGGCCAATATCAGCCCGTCGTTCGCATCATGGAGGCGCTGCGCTGGTCGAAGAACAAAGAGGACAGCGGCTTCTCCTTCCGCAAGGTGTTCTCAGGCTGGGGACACGACCCGAGCGCAGTCGAGAAGATCACCACCGGCGGAACGGCGAAATGGACGCTGGCGTCATACGCGGAGCGGGATCGCGAGTTGCTCAATCTCTACCGCGCCGAATATGCGCATCAGCCGCCGGAAATCGCCAAGCCTCTGAAGGACGTGATCGAGGCTGCCGAGATCTTCGAGTCGGAGACGGTCCGTAAGGATCAATTCGGGGCCATCGACGACGCGCAGAAGCAGCAGATGACCAACGAGGCCGGCATGACCAAGGGCGCGACCGCGGGCTCGATCGCCATCGCCACGGGATGCGTGGCGGCGAGCGCGCTCGGTCAAGCCTATATCGCCTTGCCTTGCGTGATCGGCGGCGCGCTCTACACCGGCGCCGTCAAGCTCGCGCACTGATCGCAAGTCTACTCGGTGCCGCGGCGAATGAAGTAGCCGACGATGACGCCAAGCCCGACCGCGAGGATGAGCGAGGCGGCGAGATTGTCCTTCATGGTTTCCTCGGCCTCCTGCGCCGCGTCGGACGCGAAGTCCCGCGCGCGGCCGAGCTGGCGGCTCGCATTTTTGCCGACACCCGACGAGATCTCCTGCACATAGGAGCGCAACGTGTCGAGCTGGTCGTAGAGATCGTCGATATCGAAATTGTCCTTGACGAACCTCGTCGCCTTGCGCTCAGCCCTGGCCAAGCTAACCATGATGCGATCCTCCACTAACAGATGCGAAATGCCCGCTCGCTCTAGCCGGCGCGGGCGGGAATCATAGCAGAACGGCCTGGACCCGCGCCGCGTTCCATTGCTTGCCGTTTGCAAAGGGTTAGCCGCCGCGCGGATTCCGTTGCATTGAGGATATTGGAGCGGGCGATGGGGATTGAACCCACGACCCGTAGCTTGGGAAGCTACTGCTCTACCACTGAGCTACACCCGCGACCGTCAAGAGTCCTATCATGACGCCGGCCAAGCGAAAAGCCAGGCTTCACGCGAGGGTGATGCAGCCTTGTCTTGCCGACCGCAGCCGCCCCGCTGTTAATGGCAGGCTGGAGCGATTCACAATGGCCGACGCCGCGCTGCTTGCGCCGCAAGCGAAATTCGCCGACCCCGATGTCACCGCTGGTGGCGAACGCCGCGCGCGCGTGGCGCTCGCGGGCTTGCGCACGCTTTGGATCAACACGGGGAGCCTTTGCAACATCACCTGCCGCAATTGCTATATCGAATCGAGCCCGGAGAACGATCGACTCGCTTATATCACCCGCGCCGAGGCCCGGTCCTATCTGGAGGAGATCGAGCGCGGCGGCTGGCCCGTGCGCGAGATCGGCTTCACCGGCGGCGAGCCGTTTATGAATCCGGACATCATGGAGATGCTCGGCGATGCGCTGACCGGCGGCTTCTCCGTCCTCGTGCTGACCAACGCCATGCAGCCGATGCTGCGTCCGCGCCTGCGCGAGGCTCTCTTAGCGCTCCGCGACGCGCATGGGAGCCGCCTCCTCATGCGCGTGAGCCTCGACCACTATACGCAAGAGCTGCACGACACCGAGCGCGGCCCGGGCTCGTTCGCCAAGACGGTCGAGGGGATCGACTTCCTCGCGCGCGAAGACTTCAACCTTGCGCTTGCCGGGCGCACCTGCTGGGGCGAAAGCGAGGAAGCTGCGCGCCAGGGCTACGCCGCGCTGATCGCGGAACGGGCCTGGCCGATCGACGCCTACGACCAGGCGAGCCTGGTCCTGTTTCCCGAGATGGATGTGCGCGCCGACGTGCCGGAGATCACGGACGCCTGCTGGGGCATCCTCGGCAAGAGCCCGGCGGATATGATGTGCGCCTCGAGCCGCATGGTGGTGAAGCGGAAAGGGGCGGACGCGCCCGTCCTGCTCCCCTGCACGCTGCTGCCTTACGACCGCGCCTTCGAGATGGGCGAGACGCTTGAAGAAGCGGCGCGGGCCGATGGCGGCATGTTCGAGAAGGGCGCGGTGAAGCTCTGCCATCCGCATTGCGCCAAGTTCTGCGTTTTGGGTGGGGGTTACTGCTCATCGTAACCCTGCAACAAGCTCCGTCACCCCCGGGCTTGACCCGGGGGTCCATTCCGTTACCCCTCACCCTATGCGGAGCTTCTACGTCTACATCCTGGCAAGCCGTAAGGACGGAACGCTTTACACGGGAGTTACGAGCAACCTGCCCCGCCGCGCTTGGGAGCACCGAGAAGGCGTGATCCCCAGCTTCACGTCACGACACAGCGTTAAGCGGTTGGTCTACGTCGAAGAGCACGCGACAGCCGAGGCGGCGATCACGCGTGAGAAGGCGATCAAATCATGGCCGCGACGTTGGAAGATCGATCTCATCGAGAAGGACAATCCGGAGTGGTTCGATCTTTACCGCCAATTGAATCGGTGAGTCTCCGTGCTCATCGTCGTGCCCCCCCGGGCTTGACCCCCGGGATCCATTCCACTAGCGCTTCAACCGCTGAGACGTCACGGAATGGATGCCCGGATCAAGTCCGGGCATGACGGGATCGTTGCGAGATTCGTATCAGTCCTGCTTGAAGTGCTTCGAAAGCTTCAGGCCCTGCGCCTGGTAATGCGAGCCGATCCCCCCGCCATAGAGCGTGTCGGGGGTCTCGGTGAGCTTGTCGTAGACCAGCCGGCCGACGATCTGCCCATCCTCCAAAATGAAGGGGATGTCGAGGCTGCGCACTTCAAGCACCGCCTTGGCGCCAGGCGCCTTGCCCTCCGCGTAGCCGAAGCCCGGATCGAAGAAGCCGGCATAATGCACGCGATACTCCCCGATCAGCGGATCGAACGGCGCCATCTCGGCCACATAAGCCGGCGGCACCGAGACGCTCTCCTTCGAGGCGAGAATGTAGAAGTCGGTCGGGTCCAGAATTAGCCGGCCATCGGGATCAAAATAAATAAGGTCCCAGAATTGACTGATGCGGTGGACTCCCACGGCGTCGACGTCGACCACACCTGCAAACCGCTTGGCCTTATACCCGATAAGGCTGGACGAAGACCGCTTTGATAGATCCACCCGTAGATTTAGGCCCTCGCGAATGGTAGGGCCCGCATCATCACCAACGAGCTCCGCGCTCATCCCATATAGCTCACGGTCGCTAACTCGACCAGCGACTCGATCTTGTCGCGCAGGAAGCCGCCGGCGAAAACGGAGCTGGTTGAGCCGCGATCCGCACCTCACTTTGATGGGAAACGTCCGTGGACACACTTCCGCGTAGAGGCGGCCCTCATATCCCTCCGGAACCTCATCAAAGGACGTACCATTGTCCGCCACAAGTCGCGTGAAGACGTCCAAACGGCCTATCGAACTTTTCGGGTTCGCGGCCGCCGACACCGTTCTCCGTAACTTGAGCCGTTCGAGGAGGGGAATCAGATAGACCCCGTTCGCCTCCAAGACCGCCCCTTTGCCATTGAGATCAAAGTCGTGAACGCTGAGGTCCTTCAGTTTCTCCTCTACGGAAAAATTCTTTCCGGGAAGAAAACTCGCTCGGACCCGGTATGCTTTGGGCCCCAGTCGGAGGTCCAAGCTTGCAGGCTGAACTTGATCGCGCACAATGCGCGGCGATGCGTCAATTTCTCCCTCATCAATTAGCTTACGAATAGCTTGTGATGGCAACGTTCCCGTGCGTTCTAACCTTCCAGAACGGTCTCCGGACCCGAAGGGCAGTTCTGCCGGATCAAACAAAGGTGGAGTGTGAATATCAGCCATCGCCTAAATGCCAAGAGAGTTTGACAAGCCACCGTAGGCTTACCTCGTCGGTTGAGCAAACGACTATCCCCGCACTTCACACGGGCCGAGGCCCTCAATGGACCAAGCGGCACCGACCTCTGCTCTCGGCTTACCGCTAGTTGGGAAGCGGCTTATAAGTGCATCCGGCTTTGGGAGGACAAGGGGGTCGATCATGATGCTGAAAGTTCATCAAGTAACTAAAGAGGAAGTGTTCGGAGACCTCGTGCGTGTAAGCTATTCGCATAGACCGAACACAAGGGCGGGACAGATAATACGTGTTTCGGCGAACGGCAGGACTGTCCGTGCGGTGGCACGCGGGGCCCCCAGCAACAACACCAGCGGCATATGGCTCGACGATGCCCTGCGGCAGCGGCTTGGCCTTCAAAGCCGTCAAGCAGCGGATTTTCGTTTCTCTAGGGCTAATCTTTGGGACGAGTTTGTTTGGGCTTGGCGCGCATCTAACCCCGTGACCCGGGTTGCGGCGCGCATAAGTCTGATCTCTGGACTTTTGGGGCTGGTAAGCGTGTTCCTTGGTCTCTTGTCACTTTACTTGGCGATGAGACCGGGCTGCGCTGGAGGCTTGACGAAAGGCCCCTAGAAGCGCGATTAATCCCCCCTCGTGGTGATTTGGCCGGCCGGCTTGCAGCCACGTTAAACAAGTCGCTAAAAGGCCGCGCGAGGCGAACTCAAGCCGATCCCGGTCTTTTGGCGGCAGCCAGAGTCCGGGTTTTTTGTGCCCGGTCGAAGGGTTTCGAGGAGTGGAGTTGACCCATGGTCGAAAGCGAGGACCAAAAGAAGCGCCGCATCGCCTGGCAACCGGCGACGAAGCTCGTGCATGAGGGGACGCTGCGCAGCCAGTTCGGCGAGACCTCAGAGGCCATCTTCCTCAATTCGGGCTACATCTATGACAGCGCCGAGCAGGCCGAAGCGCGCTTCAAGGGCGAC
>JALHTP010000448.1 GCA_022865725.1 Methyloceanibacter sp.
GCGCAAACAGCAAAAGTTCAAGTCACAATCTTCAGCCCAGAGGTTTCTCGCCACCCACGCCGCCGTCTACAACAACTTTAACGTCCAACGTCACCTTATCCGCCGATCCACGCTTCGTCTCTTCCGAGCCGAAGCCGATCGAACCTGGGCGGCCGCAACTTCTGCGGCATGAGCGATTATCACTCGGGTTGCCTGTTAGCGGATTTTTGCGAGTTAACTTGTCAATACTGTTGAAATAGCGGAAGGGATTTTGCATCGCTGCAAGCTATGGAATACCACATGCCGGCTCAAGCTGATTTGCTCTGACACTGCGCGTGGATCGTATACGATCTACGGATGGTACCCGATGACACCGTGGCAGTGGTGGGTGCGGGCGTGATCGGTGCGGCCGTCGCCTATGCGCTCACCCGCGAAGGCAGAGCCGTATTGCTCCTCGACCGGGCCGAGCCTGGGATGACGGGAGCCAGCTTCGGAAACGCCGGGCACATCGCCGCGGAGTTGGTGGAGCCTCTGCCCTCCTGGGCCCTCTTGTTCGGATTCTGGCGCGAATTGTTTGCTTTCGGCGGCGCGCTCGACATTCCGCTGCGACGGACGCCTGAGTTTCTGCCCTGGGCGCTGCGCTTCGCGGCGGCTGCCAGGCGTCGCACGGAGAATACGCGTCAACTTGCGCCACTTGTTAAGCCGGCCGTGGGCCAGATGGCGCGCTGGCTTGCCGAAATCGGCCGACCGGAGTTGCTGCGGACAAATGGGCATTTCCAAGTCTGGTTCGGACCTCGCTCCGACGAGCGGGCGGCCGAGCAGGGGCTCGCCATGGAGCGCTTGGGAATTCCGACGCAGGCGGCGCCGGGTGAGGTCCTGCAAGTCATTGCACGCCAATCGGCAAGCAGCCTCGAACCTCCGACCAGTCTGCGCCATAGCAATGCGCGCGTCGCAGGGCTTTGGTTTAGCAGCACCGGGCATGTGCTCGATCCTCTCAAAATCGTGCAGAGTTTCGTTGGTGCCGCAACGGAGCGAGGCGCGTCCTTCAAGTGCGCCGAGATCCGCACCATCCAGCCGCTCGAGGGGCGGGTCGCCCTACATACGGACTCCGAGACCCTGACCGTCGGCGCGGTCGTGGTGTGTACGGGTGCCTGGACCGCGAGCTTGCTGGAGCCGCTCGGCTTGCGCGTGCCGATGGAAAGCGCACGCGGGTATCACGTGGAGATGGCAGGCCATCCAGCGCTCACCGACACGCCTATCCTCTATGCCGACCAGCGCATCTTGCTCACTCCGATGGAAGGACGACTGCGCGCTACCAGCTTCATGGAGTTTGCCGGACACCACGCCGCGCCCGATCCACGAAAATGGGCGCGATTGCGTACGCGCCTTGCGGAGCTGGGCTACGATTGCCCTGCCGATGGCCCGAGCTGGGTTGGACCCCGACCGGTGCTTCCTGACTATCTTCCGGGCATCGGTCGTCTGGAACACACCTCTGTCTTCTATGCGGTAGGGCACCAACACATTGGTCTGACAATGGCGCCTGCGACCGGGGAGCTGATTTCCGATCTGGTGGCCGGCCGTCAGCCCAGACACGATATCTCCGCTTTTGATCTACGGCGATTCTGACCGCCTGACCAAGCGCTGGTAGCGATAGGGCGCAGGATCGACGATCGGCCTCTCGCCCATCACCAAGTCAGCCATGAGATGGCCTGCGCC
>JALHTP010000449.1 GCA_022865725.1 Methyloceanibacter sp.
GGCGAGGCCACGAAGATCGACGAATAGGCGCCGATGACGATGCCCCAGCACATGGCCAGCGCGAACCCGAAGATCGTCTCGCCACCGAAGAAAAGGAACGGCAACATGGCGAGGAAGGTCGTCACATGCGTCAGCACGGCGCGCGCCAGGGTCTCGTTGATGGAGACGTCGAGCAACTGGACCAGCGGCATCCGTTTGTACTTACGCAGATTCTCCCTGATCCGGTCGAAGATCACGACCTTGTCGTTGAGCGAATAGCCGATGATGGTCAGGATCGCGGCGATGCTCGAGACGTTGAACTCGAGCTGGAACAGGGAATAAAGGCCGATGGTGCCGGTCACGTCGTGGATCAGCGAGGCGATGGCCGCCACGGCGAACTGCCATTCGAAGCGGAACCAGACATAGATCAGGATGCCCAGCAGAGCCACGACCACGGCAATCGTGCCGCTGGCGATCAGCTCGCCGGAAATGGTGGGACCGACGATCTCGACGCGGCGATATTCGACCCCATCGCCGAGCGCCACCTTCACCTTGGCGATCGAGGCCTGCTGCTCCTGCTCGGTCGGCTGCGAGGCGATGCGGATGAGGACGGCATCGGGGGCGCCGAATTCCTGGATCTGAACCTCGCCCAGGCCGAGCGCGTTGATCCTGCTGCGAATGTCGGCAAGGTTGGCCGGGCTTTCCTTGGTCTTGATCTCGATCAGCGTACCGCCCTGGAAGTCGATACCCATATTCAGGCCGACGGTCGCGACGAGAACGAGGGGCACCACGGTCAGGAGCGCGGAGACGATCCAAGTAATCGCCCGCAAGCCGACGAAATCAATCTTGGTGTCCGGGGGAATGAAATGGATGCCGCGGAACATAGAGCTATTCCCTAAATCGGTATGAGCTGAGGCCGCGTCCAGCGCAGCCAATAGGAGACCATGAGCCGGGTGACGGTCACGGCGGTGAACATCGAGGCGAGGATGCCGATGGTCAGCGTCACCGCAAATCCGCGTACCGGCCCCGAGCCGAGCCAGAACAGGACCAGCACCGCGATCAGAGTCGTGACGTTGGAGTCGATGATGGTGATCAGCGCGCGCGAATAGCCCGCATCGACAGCGGCATACGGAGATTTTCCGGAGCGTATCTCCTCGCGTATTCGCTCGTTGATGAGCACGTTGGCATCCACGGCGATGCCGATGGTGAGCACGATGCCGGCGATGCCCGGAAGCGTGAGCGTCGCGCCCAAGAGCGAGAGCACGGCGAAGATCAGCGCGATATTGAAGATGAGCGCGATGTTGGCGAACATGCCGAACAGGCCGTAGCCCGCCAACATGAAGATCATCACCAGCGCGAGCCCCATAATGGCGGCCTTCTTGCCCGAGGCGATCGAATCCGCGCCGAGGCTCGCGCCCACCGTCCGCTCCTCGATGACGGTGAGCTTGGCGGGCAGCGCGCCTGACCGGAGCAGCACGGCGAGATCGTTGGCCCGCTGCACGGTGAAATTGCCGCTGATCTGCCCGGTACCGCCGAGGATCGGCTCGCGGATGACCGGCGCCGAGACCACCTTGTTGTCGAGGACGATGGCGAAGGGCAGGCCCACATTCTCCTGCGTCACCTTGCCGAAGCGCTTGGCGCCGGCGGCGTCGAAGCGGAACGTGACGACCGGCTCGCCGGTGCGGCTGTCGAAGCCGGGCTGCGCATCGACCAGATTCTGGCCGCTGACCAGAACCTGGTCTTTCAGAACGTAGGGGACGGGCGGGACCTCGGTACCGTAGACGAGTTCGTCGCCCACCGGCACCTGCTTGGTGGCGGCGGCCTGCGCCGCATCGACGGCGGGATCGACCATCTTGAATTCGAGCTTGCCGGTCTCGCCGATCAGCGTCTTGAGGCGCTCGACGTCCTGGATGCCGGGAACCTGGACGAGAACGCGGTTGGCGCCTTCGCGCTGGATGCTGGGCTCGGTGGTGCCGAACGCATCGACGCGGCGCCTGATCGTCTCGATCGAAGCCTGGATGGCCGAGGTCATGCGATGGGCCATGCCGGGATCGGTGACGGTGAGCGTGATGGCGGTGTCGCCTGCTTTCGCGACATCGAGGTCGTAGCCGGAGAAACCCGCGAACACGTCGCCGCCCACCGGCACCGCGAGCTTCTTCAGCGCGGCATAGGCCTTGTCCATATCGGCGGGCTCGCGGATTGTTACCGAGACCGAACGCTTGGCGAGGTCCTGCGCCAGGTCGGAATAGCCGATGCGGTCCTTACGCAGCGTCTCGCGCACGTCGCCGCGAATATTATTGAGCCAGTCCTGGACCATCTCCTTCTGGTCGAGCTGATAGAGGAGATGGGCGCCGCCCTGGAGGTCGAGGCCGAGATTGACCTGCTTGTGCGGCAGCCAGCTGGGCATGCGCGCCATGGTCGCGGCGGGAAACAGGTTCGGAAGCGAAAACAGGATGCCGGCGATGACGATGCCGAGCACCAGGATTATCTTCCATCTTTGGAAATGCAGCATTGCCGCTCTCGAAGCTCCAGATCAGATTAGCGGTTGGGGCGATTGGATTTTGGGGAAACCATTATGAGGCGTCCTTTGCCTTCGCTGCCGGGGCCACCTCGCCCTTCCCGCGCACCTCGGAAATCGTCGAGCGCAGCAGCTTGACCTTGACGCCGTCGGCGATCTCAACCTGAAGCTCCTGCTCCTCAACCTTTGTCACCTTGCCGATGATCCCGCCCGAGGTCACGATTGTGTCGCCGCGGCGGATGCCCGCGACCATGTCCCGATGGTCCTTGAGCCGCTTCTGTTGCGGCCGGATCATGAGGAAATACATGATGCCGATGATTAGCATGGTCGGGACGATCAGGCTATTCAGCATGTCGAACGCGCCGGGAGCGGCTTGAGCGTAAAGGGAACCTGGCATTGCTCCTGTCCTTTGCTTGGCTTAAGGATGGCCGCCCTCGACCGGTGAGCCCCTTTTTTCGTCTGGCGACGTGCACTTATCCCCTCGAAGGTGGCGGGACTATAACGGCCTCACTCGCCTTTGCAACGGGCCCGACATGAACTTTCAGGAGCCTTTATCCGGCCTTATCGAGCGGATTGCCCGGGCGATCGAGCGTCTTGGCCCGCGCGAGGTAGATCGGCCCGACTTCGCGGGGGGCGACGCCTTCGTCTGGGAGGCCGAGACGCAAGGCTTCCTGCCGGTCAAGACCGTTAACCGCGTGCCGCTTTCCCTGCTCAAGGGCATCGACGGTGCGCGCGACACGCTGCTCGCCAATACGGTACGCTTCGCCCGCGGCCTTCCCGCCAACAATGCGCTGCTTTGGGGCGCGCGGGGCATGGGCAAGAGCTCGCTGGTCAAGGCCGTGCATGCAGAGGTGGCGGGGCTGAAGCTCGTCGAGATCCA
>JALHTP010000450.1 GCA_022865725.1 Methyloceanibacter sp.
CCGGTGCCCTTGGCGATGTCGCGCAAGATGTCGATGGTCGCGGTGAGACAGACGCTCTCGTCGATGGGCAGCGTGCTCTCGGCCTTGAAATAATCGGCGCTGTGCAGCACGAAGCCGCGCCCCGTCTCGACCGGGCCGCCGAGATGCACCGCCATCGCGTGCAGGCCCTCGGGCAGGCTGATGCGGTCTTGCGGCGGCACGATGTTGAGCTGCTCGAGCAACTCGGTTAAACTGATATTGGGCGCGCGCTGATTGATGATGATGCCCATGGCGCCGTCGGCGGAGTGCGCGCACATATAGATGACGGCGCGGGCGAAGCGTGGATCGCCCATGGCCGGCATGGCGATGAGCAACTGACCGTCGAGATAGAAGTCGCGTTGCGGCTTTGTCTTCGTACTGCGGGTTGGCATCGCTAGAGAGTACAGAAGTTCTGTTTCTTGGGAAGAGGCATTGCTGGATTAACGCCGGACGCGGCATTTTCGCCGCATTGCGCCTCACGAAAGAGTGAGACTTTATTCTTGGCTTCAAGTCGTGCCCGCCCATCCTTGCCGCTAGAGTTGCGGCGCCTTAACAAACCTCTTGGACATGACAATGGCATTTGCCTTTTTTCAGCGCATCGCCGCGCCTGCCACAATCGGTTTCACCTTTGGCGCAATCTTGTTTGGCGCTGGCGCAATCTTGGGCATCGCCGGAGCGAGCGCAGCTTTCGCCGGGGTGGCGAGCTCCTCTCCCTGGGTCGCCTCGACCAGCTCGAAGGCGCGGCTGGTGTCGGGCACGGTCGATCTCGACGGCACGCCGACGCTCCTGGCCGGCGTTCAGCTCCGCATGGATCCGGGCTGGAAGACTTACTGGAAGAACCCTGGCGATTCCGGCGTGCCGCCCAGCTTCGACTGGGCTGGGTCGAAAAACTTGAAGCGTGCCGAGCTGCTCTATCCCGCGCCGCACCGCTTTGCCGACGCCAGCGGCACGGCGATCGGCTATGACGACGAGGTCACCTTTCCGGTCAAGCTGACGCCCGAGCGGGAAGGGGAGCCGATCGAGCTCAAGCTCGCTTTCGCTTACGGCCTTTGCAAGGATCTTTGCGTTCCGAACGATGTGAGTCTCGGCCTTGCGCTCCCGCCCGACATGGGGAAGGGCGATGCGCCGCTCATCGCCAGCTTCCTCGCGCGAGTGCCGAAGCCAGCCAAGGAGGGCGCCTTGCCGCTCGTGAGCGGCGTGGAAGCAAAGCTCGACGGCAAGCCCCCCGAGCTTCTCGTCGATGCGGTCTTTCCCCCCAATGCGACCGGGACCGATCTCTTCATCGAGGCGGGCGATGTCTTCATCCCGGCGTCGAAAGCGCTAGGCCCTCTCGACGGCGGCAAGCAGCGCTTCGCCATCACATTCGGCACGCCGGCCGAGGCTTCTGCCATCAAGGGCAAGACTTTGGCGCTGACGCTCGTCTCCGACCAGGGCTCGACCGAGACCATGTGGACGGCTGAGTAGGGCGCTGGCTTGGCCATGGCCGCTGAAGCCGGTATGGTGCGCGCCAACCCGCCAATATGACAGTTCAGGGAGAGCACCGATGACCATCGCCATAGGAGACCGCCTGCCCGAGGCCAATTTCAGGGTCATGGGACCTGAAGGGATCAAGACGCTGACCACGGGCGACGTCTTCGCCGGCAAGAAGGTCGTGCTGTTCGCCGTGCCCGGCGCCTTCACCCCGACCTGCCATCTGAAGCACTTGCCGGGCTTCATCCAGAGCGCCGACGAGTTCAAGACGCTCGGCGTCGACACGGTGGTCTGCGTCGCGGTGAACGATCCCTTCGTCCTCGGCGCCTGGGAGGAAGCCTCCGGCGGCAAGGGCAAGGTAGTGTTCCTGTCTGACGGCAATGCCGAGTTCACTAAGAAGATCGGCATGGATTTCGACGGCAGCGGGATCGGCCTCGGCACCCGCTCCAAGCGCTACGCCGCCCTCGTCGAGGACGGCGTGGTCAAGGCGCTGAACGTCGAGGACTCTCCCGGCGTCGCCGTGGAAAGCACCGCCGCGAAACTCCTCGAGCGGCTGTAGGCCGTCAGTCCTCGCTCTTACTGCTTCTGCGGTGGGGAGGGAGGAAGGGCTCCATGCCCTCGCGCGCCAGCTCGTCGGCCCGCTCGTTGGCGTCATGGCCGACATGGCCCTTCACCCAGTGCCAGCGGACAATGTGACGGGCGGTGGCCTGCTCGAGCCGCTCCCATAGCTCGGCGTTCTTCACCGGCTTTCGATCGGCCGTGCGCCAGCCGTTCTTCTTCCAATTCTTGATCCAGCTCGTGATGCCGCCGCGCAGATAATTCGAGTCGGTGTAGAGATCGACATCCGACGGCGCCTTCAGCGCTTCCAGCGCCTCGATGGCCGCGGCAAGCTCCATGCGGTTGTTGGTGGTGAGGGACTCGCCGCCCTTCAGCTCCTTGCGATGCGTCCCCGCTTCGAGGATCGCGCCCCAGCCGCCCGGGCCCGGATTTCCGGAACAGGCGCCGTCGGTATGGATGACCACCTTGGGCCGCTCCGCCATGCTCAGTGCTTCCCGAGCCCGTAATCGCGATAGGACTTCACCCGCTGGTGGAATCTGAGCTTACGCAGATATTCGCTGGGGTCCTTGGTCTTCACCAAAGCGTTGGCGTCGGTGTTGATCAGGTCGTAGGTGCGGGTCAGCAGGAAGCGCAGCGCCGCACCTCGCGCCAGCGTCGGCAGCCAATCGAGCTCGGGCTTGGTCAACGGGCGCACGCCCTCATAGGCCTGTAGCAGCGCCCGCGCCTTGGTGACGTTGAAGCTGCCGTCGCTCTCGAAGCACCAGGCATTGAGGCAGACGGCGACGTCGTAGGCGAGCATGTCGTTGCAGGCGAAATAGAAGTCGATCAGGCCCGAAACCTTGTCGCCGAGAAAGAACACATTGTCGGGGAAGAGGTCGGCATGGATGACCCCTTGCGGCAGGTCCTCCGGCCATCTTTCTTCGAGATGGCGAAGTTCTTTCTCGATCTCGCTTGCAAGCCCGGGCGTGACGCGGTCGGCGCCGCTGCCGATCGAAGCGAACAGCGCCCGCCATCCTGGCAAGGACAGGCTGTTGGCCCTGAGCATGGGGAAATCGGCTCCGGCGAGATGGAAATGGGCGAGCGCCTCGCCGAGCCCGGCGCAATGATCGATGCTGGGTCGCCGCACCCATAAGCCTTCGAGGAAGGTGATGAGCGCCGCAGGTCGGCCCGCCAGCTCCTTCAGCGCGCGGCCCTCGCGGTCGCGGACCGGCAGCGGGCAAGAGATGCGGCGCGCTGCGAGATGCTGCATCAGCGCCAGAAAATAAGGCAGATCCTCGCGCCGCACCCGCTTCTCGTAAAGCGTGAGAATGTAGCGCCCGCTCTCCGTGTGGACGAGGTAGTTCGAGTTCTCGACGCCCTCGGCGATGCCTTTGAACGAGGTCAGCGCGCCGATGGCATAGCTGCCGATGAAGGCTTCGAGCTCCTCGTCAGAGACGTCGGTGTAGACGGCCA
>JALHTP010000451.1 GCA_022865725.1 Methyloceanibacter sp.
CCGAGCGGATCGAGGCCAAGACGGCCACGCTCAAGGACGGCCGCTGGGAGCTCGAGGACGCTTGGGTGAGCGCCGTGGGCCAAGAGCCCGCGCTCTACAAGAGCTATCTTCTCAGCACCTATCTCACCCCGACCCAAGTGCGCGACAGCCTCGGCACAGTGTTCTCGATCTCGTTCTGGGACCTGCCGAACTTCATCCGGATCGCCGAGAAGGCGGGCCTTCCGGCCACCCAATATCGCGTGCAGTACCAGCTCCTGTTGTCGCGGCCTTTCCTCCTCGTGACCATGGTGCTGATCGCCGCCACCTGCTCGCTCCGGGGATTCCGCTTCGGCAACGTGCAGATCAACGCCGTGATCGGGCTCGCGGCGGGCTTTACCTTCTTCGTGTGTTCCGAGATCTCGCGCAACTTCGCCATGGCCGGACTGACCTCCGCGGTCGCCGCGGCCTGGGTGCCGGTGATCGTCGCGGCTTCGCTCGCGCTCACCGTGCTCTTGTACAAAGAGGACGGATGATGGCGGCCGCGCGCACAAGGATGATCGGGATGCGCCGGGCTCCGCCCGGCCTTGCCGCGTCTAAGGGCCTGGCGCTCGGACGCCTGCGCGGGCTCCTGCTGGCCTGCGTTTTCGCCGCGTTCGCCGCCGCCCTCGCCCCCTGGCAGCCGGCCTTCGGTCAGGCGCAAACCGGGCTCGAGCAGATCGTCAAGGCGCCCAAGATCAACTCGGCCGAGCCGATGCTGCTGCAGGCCGACGAGATGGTCTACGACAACGCGAACTCCAAGATCACGGCCAAGGGCAACGTCGAGATTTACTACGGCAGCTACACGCTCCTTGCCGACCGCGTCGTCTACTCCCGCGGCTCGAACACGCTCGCGGCCGAGGGCAATGTCCGCGTCAAGGACGCCGACGGCGCGGTGATCACCGCCGATCACATCACCCTCACGGACGATTTCCGCGACGGGTTCATCGACGCCTTGAAGCTCGTCACCAAGGACGACACGCGCATCGTCGCATCGTCCGCCTCACGCGAGGCCGGCAACGTCACCGTGTTCGAAAAGGGATGGTTCACACCTTGCAAAGTCTGCGAGGAGGACCCGAGCAAGCCGCCCACCTGGCGCATTCGCGCTGGCAAGATCACCCATAAGCGGGATCAGGCAACCATCACCTTCAAGAATGCGGTCTTCGACTTTCTTGGGGCGCCGATCGTATGGGTTCCCTATTTCCAAATGGCCGATCCGACCGTGAAGCGCAAGTCCGGCTTCCTCATGCCGATCTACAGCCATTCCAACGAGCTCGGGAACACGGTCCAAATCCCCTATTATTTCGCGCTCTCGGATCATTACGACTTCACCTTCGCACCGATGATCACGGAGAAGGCGGGAACGCTGCTCGTGGGCAACTGGCGGCAGCGCACGGCGAATGGCGGCTATAGCGTCGACCTTGCCGGCGTGTGGGACGATAGCAACTCAGATAATTTCGTCGATGGCGATTTCCGCGGCAGCGTCGAGACCGAGGGCAGGTTCGCGCTGAACCCCTATTGGAGCTGGGGCTGGGACATCATCGCCGAGTCGGACGATACCTTCCGGCGCTACTACAACCTCGACAGCCGGCTCAAGACCGACCGCATCTCGCAGGTCTATCTGGAGGGCCTGCACGACAGGAACTACCTTTCCACGCGGTTCTACAACACGCAGAGCCTGCTGTTCAGCGACGAGCCCTTCTCCGAGGCGACGGTCTTCCCGATCATCGACTACGACTACATCGTCAAGCACCCGATGATCGGCGGCGAGCTCAGCTTCAACTCCAACGCCATGGCGTTCTCGAGCCAGGACGGCATCGATTCCAATCGGCTGATCGTCGAGGCCAACTGGCGGCGGCAGATGATCGACGGCATCGG